>NZ_JBFTOJ010000060.1:0-22058 GCF_056397905.1 Stenotrophomonas sp. 05L414_2 | reverse complement strand
GGTCGATGACCTGCCTGGCCCAGCATCTTGGCTTCTTCGACCAGAGCCACTTCGTCCGCAGCTTCCGCGCCGAGACCGGCTGCAGTCCCGGCCAGTACCTGGCCGATGGCGCGGCACGTTCCCAGCCCCCTGTTGTTTCCTCCACCGGAGTCCACCCATGAGCCTCGCCACCGCCACCCCCGCCAAAGCACTGCTGTCACCGGCCGACCACGCCCTGATACTGATCGACTACCAGTCGCAGATGGCATTTGCCACCCACACCATCGACATCTCCGCGCTGCGCAACAACGTGTCGTTGATCAGCAAGGGTGCCAAAGGTTTCAACGTGCCGGTGCTGCTGACCACGGTGGCCGAGAAGTCGTTCTCCGGCCCGATGTTCCCGGAGCTGCCGGCGATCTTCCCCGGCCAGGCGGTGTTCGATCGCACGTCGATGAACACCTGGGAAGACCAGCCGGTGATCGATGAGGTGAACCGCATCGGCAAGCGTCGGCTGGTGCTCGCCGGCTTGTGGACCAGTGTGTGCATCGTCGGCCCGGCGCTGTCGGCGCTGGAGCAGGGGTTTGAGGTCTACGTGATCACCGATGCCTGCGGCGATGTGAGCGAAGAGGCGCACGAACGTGCGATCGCCCGCATGGTGCAGGCCGGTGCCGTGCCGATCACCAGCGTGCAGTACCTGCTGGAACTGCAGCGCGACTGGGCGCGTGCTGAAACCTACGACCTGACCACCGGCATCGCCCGTGACCATGCGGGTGGCTATGGCGTCGGCATCCAGTACGCCAAGACCATGTTCGGCGCGCAGGAAGGCGGGCACTGAGCGTGCGCGATGGCCATGGCCTCGACCTGGCCTTGTTGATCCTGCGGGTGGCGGCGGGAGGATTCCTGCTGCCGCATGCGCTGGGCAAGTTGTTCGGCTGGTTCAACGGGCCAGGCCTGGCAGGTTTTGCCGGCGAACTGCGTGGCTTCGGTCTGCCGTCGTCGGCGCCGCTGCCACTGCTGCTGGCGCTGCTGCAGGTGGTGGCCGGTAGCGCTGTGATGCTGGGCTGGCAGGCCCGGATCGCCGCGCTTGTCGCTGCCGCCTTCATCGCCTTCACCGCCCTGCTGGCGCTGCGCAACGGGTGGTTCTGGATGCGCGGCGGTGCCGAGTATCCGTTGTTGTGGACGCTGGCACTGCTGGCCATCGCCCTGGCCGGGCCCGGTGCATGGGCGGTGGACGGTCTGCTTCTTTCTGGAGACATCGCGTGAACAACGAACCTCTCGATCCTGGCCGCCGCAATGTGGTGCTGGCCACCAGTGCCGCGCTGGCGCTGGGCCTGGCTGGCGGTACCGCCTCGGCCATCCAATCCCCTTCCAAGGAGCGTCGCATGAGCACACTGGTCATCCGCAACGCACGCATCACCACGCTTGATCCGCAGCAGCCGCATGCGCAGGCACTGGCCGTGCAGAACGGCCGTATCGTTGCCGTGGGAAGCGACGAGGACATCATGCGCGGTTGGGGCAGCGAAGCCACGATCGTCGATGCGCAGGGGCGGCGCATCGTGCCCGGCCTCAATGACAGCCACACCCACCTGATCCGCGGTGGCCTGAACTACAACCTGGAACTGCGCTGGGATGGCCTGCGTTCACTGGCCGATGCGATGGCCATGCTGAAGGCGCAGGTTGACCGTACGCCCGCGCCGCAGTGGGTGCGCGTGGTCGGTGGATTCACCGCGACCCAGTTCACCGAAAAGCGCCTGCCGAGCCTGCAGGAGCTGAACGACATCGCTCCGGATACGCCGGTGTTCCTGCTGCACCTGTACGACCGCGCGCTGCTCAATCGCGCCGCGCTGCGTGCCTGTGGCTATACCAGGGAAACGCCGGACCCGCCCGGCGGGCAGATCGTGCGCGATTCGCTGGGCAACCCGACCGGCCTGCTGCTGGCCAAGCCGAATGCATTGATCCTGTAYGCGACCCTGGCCAAGGGGCCGAAGCTGCCGSTCGAATAYCAGGYCAAYTCRACCCGCCARTTCATGCGYGAGCTGAACCGCCTGGGCATCACCTCGGTGATCGACGCCGGAGGCGGTTTCCAGAACTACCCCGAGGACTACCAGGTCATCGAGCAGCTGCATCGCGATGATCAGCTGACCGTGCGCATCGCCTACAACCTGTTCACCCAGAACRAGGGCAGCGAGGTCAGCGATTTCCGCGGCTGGAGCGAGATGCTGCAACCGCGCCAGGGCGATGACCTGCTGCGCCACAATGGTGCCGGCGAGATGCTGGTGTTCTCCGCAGCCGACTTTGAACTGTTCAACGAGCCGCGCCCGGAACTGCCACCGGAACTTGAGCCGGAGCTGCACGATGTGGTGAAGCTGCTGGTGGAGAAGCGCTGGCCGTTCCGCATCCATGCGACCTACGACGAAAGCATCAGCCGCATCCTCGACGTCTACGAGCAGGTCAACCGTGAGGTGCCGTTCGATGGCCTGCACTGGTTCATCGACCATGCCGAGACCATCACCCCGCGCAACATCGAGCGTATCCGCGCACTGAACGGCGGCATCGCCGTGCAGCACCGCATGGCCTACCAGGGCGAGGCATTCGTGCAGCGCTATGGCGTGCAGGCGGCGCGGCACACGCCACCGGTGAAGCGGATGCTGGCCGAGGGCGTGCCGGTCGGCGCCGGCACCGATGCTACCCGCGTGGCCAGCTACAACCCGTGGGTGGCGCTGTCGTGGCTGGTGACGGGACGCACCGTCGGCGGCCTGGCCCTGTACGGTGATGAGAACCTGCTGGAGCGCGAGCAGGCCCTGCGCCTGTGGACACAGGGCAGCGCCTGGTTCTCCGGCGACGAAGCGGTGAAGGGCACGCTGAAGGTGGGCCAGCTGGCCGACTTCATCCTGCTGTCGTCCGACTTCTTCCGCGTCGATGAGCAGCAGATCGCCGACATCACCAGCCTGCTGACCGTGGTGGGTGGCCGCATCGTGCATGGCGACGGCGACTACGCCGGGTTGGCGCCGCAGCTGCCTCCGGCGATGCCGGACTGGTCGCCGGTGAACCGCTTCGGTGGTTACCACGTCGGTGGCGGGGCGACCGGGTTGGCTGCGGCGCACCGTCATCACCACCATGGTGTGGCCTGCAGCACCCACGGTGCGCATGGCCACGCGGTTCGTCATCCGGCGCCAACCGACGACCTGACCGCGTTCTGGGGCGCGATGGGGTGTTCGTGCTTCGCGTTCTGACCTTGGYATCGCTGGTGTTGCCGTCGTTGGCGCTGGCCTGCGACGGTGGTGCCTGTACCACGATTGGCGACGGCCAGTTGCAGTGGGATGCATCGCTGCGCCTGCGTGGCATGTACTACGCCCCGACCCGGTTTGGCGTCGGTGCTGGCGACGATGGCTACGGCCTGCTGCGTGCGCTGGCTTCTGCCTCCTTCGCGCAGGGTGGTTGGCAGGCGAAGCTGCAGCTGGGTACGCATGCCGAGCGCGGCAAGGCCGGTGGCCCAGGTCGTACCGATCGCGGCGCGCTGGACGTGCAGCAGGCGTACTGGCGCTGGTCCGGCGCTGGCATGCACGTGCAGCTGGGACGGCAGGAAGCGGGCTATGGCAGCTCGCGCCTGTTGTCGGTGCGCGACGGGCCGAACATCCGCCTGGCCTTCGATGGTGCGCGGGTGGGGTGGCAGGGCAGGCTGGGCGCACTGGACCTGATGGCGCTGCGCCCGGTCGAGAACCGCCCGGGTGCTTTCGATGACCGCAGTGAGCGCGGTGCACACCTGCTCGGCGCGTATGCGACCACGTCCAAGGGTGCTGGCATCAGCCAGTGGGACCTTTACCTGCTCGACTATCGTCGCGAGGGCGCGCGCTTCGCCGTGGGCAGCGGCACCGAGCGGCGGCAGACCCTGGGCGCGCGCTGGTTCGGCCAGTCGGGTGCGCTGGACTGGAATGCCGAACTGGTGGCACAGGGCGGTGAACTGCGGGCGGTGACCAGCGATCTGGACATCCGCGCCTGGACCCTCGCCACCGATACCGGTTGGCGCTGGAGCGCGCTGCCGCTGCAACCGCGGCTTGGCCTGAAGGCCGACATTGCCAGCGGCGACGCAGACCCGGGTGATGGTCGTCTGGGTACGTTCAATGCGTTGTTTCCCAAGTCCGCCTATTTCAGCGAAGCCAGCCTGTTGGCACCGGCCAACCTGATGGATCTGCAACCGACACTGGCACTGCGCCTGCATGAGGCGGTGACCACCGAGCTGGGTGTGCAGCTGGCCTGGAAGCATCGGCGCGCCGATGCGGTCTATACCACGCCGGCACCGTTGGCAGCGTTGCCCGGCAGTGCCGGAGGCGCACGCCGCATCGGTACCCAGTACAAATCCGAAACCCGCTGGCAGGTCAATGACCACTGGCAATGGCAGCTGCAGCTGGCCTGGGTCGACGCGGGTCCTGCACTGACGCAGGCCGGCGGCCGGGACACGCTGTTCGCCTCAATCGTTGGAGCTTGGCAATGGTGAACGCATCGGCGTCACAACACTCCCCGCAGGTCGATGGCGCATGGTCGCCGTTGAAGATCCGCATGTTCCGCTCGATCTGGCTGGCGATCCTGGCCAGCAACATCGGCACCTGGGTCAACGACGTGGCTGCGGCCTGGGTGATGGCCGAACGCACCGGTTCGGCGCTGATGGTCGCGCTGGTGCAGTCGGCCACCACCGTGCCGATCGTGCTGTTGGCGCTGGCGGCCGGGACCCTGGCCGACATCGTCGACCGCCGCAAGTACCTGCTGTTCACCCAGGGCTGGATGCTGCTGGTGGCGGCAGCGACCGCCGTGCTCACGGCATTGGACCTGCTGACGCCGCAGCTGCTGGTGCTGCTGACCTTCTGCATGGGCTGCGGTGCGGCGATGGCGATGCCGGCACAGGCCGCGATCGTCTCCGAGCTGGTTCCGCAGCCGATGCTGGCCTCGGCCGTGGCACTCAACTCCATCGGCATCAACATCGCCCGTTCCATCGGGCCGGCCATCGGCGGGGTGATCGTGGCCCAGCTGGGTGCGGTGTGGGCCTTCGGGTTCAACGCCATCACCTTTGCCGCCATGCTGTTCGTGGTGTGGGGCTGGAAGCGTGATCCGAAGGCGTCCAGCCTGCCTCCCGAAGGGTTCGGCGCTGGCCTCAAGGCGGGCCTGCGCTATGCCAGCCGTGCCGGCCGCCTGCAGGCGGTACTGATCAAATCGGCCGGCTTCTTCTTCTTCGCCGCGGCGATGAACGCGATGCTGCCGGTGGTGGTGCGCGGGCAGATGCAGGGCGGAGCGGGGCAGTACGGCGTGCTGCTGGGTTGCATCGGCATCGGTGCGGTGGGCGGTGCGCTGCTGCTGCCGAAGCTGCGGGCCAGGCTTGATCGCGACCTGCTGGTGCTGCTGGCCACCTTGTCGCTGGCGGCAAGCCTGGCCGGCCTGGCGCTGACCCGCAGCTGGTACGTGTTGCCGCTGGTGATGCTGGTCAATGGCTTTGCCTGGATCACCGTACTGTCCTCGTTGCAGATCGCAGCACAGACGGCGGTGCCGGCCTGGGTGAGGGCGCGTGCGCTTGCCCTGTACATCATGGTGTTCTCGGCCGGCATGGCGGCCGGTGGCCTGAGCTGGGGCGCACTGGCGCAGCGCACATCGCCCGAGCTGGCACTGCTGGTGGCTGCTGCAGGTGCGGTCATCGGCGGCCTGCTGGTGTGGCGGGTACGCATTGCAGGCGCCGAAGATCTGAACCTGAGCCCGGCCGGGCACTGGCCCGCACCGGAACTGTCGGTGCCGGTGTCGAATGATCGGGGGCCGGTGCTGGTGACCATCGAATATCGCATCGATGCCGCCGACCGCGCCGCGTTCCAGGCGCAGATGCGCACGCTGGGAACGATCCGTCGACGCGATGGCGCCGTGGTCTGGGGCGTGGTCGAGGATGTGGCAACCCCGGGCATCCATCTGGAGTATTTCGTCGCAGCATCGTGGTTGGAGCACCTGCGCCAGCATGAACGCATCACCGCCGACGACAAGGCGATCCAGGAGGCGCTGCGCGCGCTGCATCGCGGCGAGCGCGCGCCGGTGGTGCGTCACTTCGTTGGCGGCCATGATCCATTGCCGGCGCCGGCGCCGCATCACCACAGCGATATCTGATGGTCCCGTGATGGAGCTGGCCGCTGGCCGGCTCCAGGGCAGGAGCGGCGGCGCACGGGCGCCGCCGCGATACGTCATCTGCGTGCGAATGCCAGCAGGTCGGCGTTGAACTGATCGGCATGGGTCAGGGTGAGGCCGTGCGGTGCACCGGCGTACACCTTCAGTTCTGCGTTGCGGATGATCTGCGAGGACAGCTTGGCCGAAGCATCGAAGGGCACGATCTGGTCGTCATCGCCATGCACCACCAGAGCCGGCACGTCGATCTTCTTCAGATCGTCGGTGTAGTCCACCTCCGAGAATTCGTGGATGCAGTCGTACTGGCCTTTCACGCCGCCCAGCATGYCCTGCAGCCAGAACGAATCACGCATGCCTTCGGTGACGCTGTTGCCATCACGATTGGCACCGAAGAACGGCGTGGCCAGATCCTTGAAGAACTGCGAACGATCGCCACCGGTGCCCTTGCGGATGCCGTCGAACACTTCCAGCGGGGTGCCGGCCGGATTGCCTTCGGTCTTCAGCATCAGCGGCGGCACCGCGCCGACCAGCACCACCTTGGCCACGCGCTTGCTGCCATGGCGGCCGATGTAGTGCGCCACTTCGCCACCGCCGGTGGAATGGCCGACCAGGATCGCGTCCTTCACGTCCAGCGCATCCAGAACGGCAGCCAGGTCATCGGCGTAGGTGTCCATGTTGTTGCCGTCCCAGGTCTGGCTGGAGCGGCCATGGCTACGGCGATCATGCGCGATCACGCGGTAGCCGTTCTGGCCCATGAACAGCATCTGCGGGTCCCAGGCATCGGACGACAGTGGCCAGCCATGGGCGAATACGACAGGCTGGCCGGTGCCCCAGTCCTTGTAGAAGATGCGGGCGCCATCATTGACGGTCACGAAATTGCTCATTGCAGGTTCCTTGGCGAAAGGGAGGGAAAGACGCCTGCGGGTTGGCCGGCGCCTGCGGCAGTACAGCGCATGATGGGCGATGTRTATTGCACGGCTGTGCCGGATTGGCGTGGTCGTCGCGCTGACGCGACTCGCTCTGGCGGCAGGCCGGTGCTGATGGCAACCATGGCCATCGGACGCGCGAGGGCCAGTCATGAAGATGCCGGGATGGGCAGTGCTGCCTGCACTGCTGTTGGCTGCTGTCGCGACGGCACAGACCAACGTGTACAAGTGCACCGGAGGTGAGCATCCGGTCTACCAGCAGACGCCCTGCCAGGGGCGCGCGGAGTGGCGCTGGGAAGTGCCCGGTGCCGAGTCGAAGGCACGCGGGCCCACACCTGCAGTCGTGCAGCCTGCCCGCAGCGGTAGCAGGCGGACGCCACGGCGCGGGCGCGCACAGGGCGCGCTGATATCGATCACGGCTGACCCGCGTGGCTGCGAGCGGGCGCGCCAGCGGCAGGTGGCAACACTGGCCAAGCCGCGCAGGCTCGACTACCTGCAGCGCAGGCAGCTGGATGACGCGGTGCGCGACGCCTGTCGTTGAGCACAACGAAAAACGGCACCCGAAGGTGCCGTTCTGGTCTGCAGCCGGGTTAGCCTCAGCGGCCGTCGCTGGCGGCGGCCGGCGACGCTGCTGCATCCGGCTTGGGCAGGCTCAGCTCCGGGTTGCCCTGTTCGGCCTGCAGGATCTGGATCCGGCGCTGCAGCGCATCGAGTTGGCTGTTGGTGCTCTGCACGTCGGTGCTCAGGCTGACCGCCTGCTGCTGGGCCTGCTGCAGCGCTGCGCTGACCTGCGCCGACTGCGCCTGCTGCTGTTCCATTTCCTGCTGCAGGGTGCGCAGGCGTTCTTCGTTGTAGGCCACCAGGCGCTCGGTGTAGCGTTTGCCGGCTTCCAGCCGGGTGGTGTCGATGTAGACCTGCGCCAGCTGTTCGGACTGCTGCGCGAAGGTGCGGTAGACACGCTCGGCGTTGTCGACGGCATCGGTCTTGATCACCCGCCAGAAATTCTTCTCCTGGAACAGGGCCACGTAGTAGGTCAGGGTATTAGCGTTGAACAGCAGGCTGGCGCCGTAGTTGCCGTTGTAGGTGGTACGCAGCTCGGTGAGCTGCTGCGCATCCATCAACTGCTTGAGTTCGTCGACGGTGTTGCGTACCACCGGTGCGGCCTTGGCCGGCTCCACCGTGGCAGTGCGATCGCCACGTGCGGCCAGCGCCGACGGCGCCACCACCATCATGGCCACGGCCAGCAGTGCTGCGCCGCGCCGATACCGGGCGAAGACGGTGCCCCCTGAAGTTTCTCGCATGTCTAGACCATCCACGGATGTAGTGTGGGTTGAGTTGAAAGTGGTTCCCCGCTGCGAGTCTAGCATGGGCGCGGACGCCGCCAACCGGTGCCCGCGCGGGTCAGAAGACCAGCTGCGCCGAGCTGCACTGGATCGACTGCATGCTGACATCGGTGCGGCCCAGTTCCAGCCCGAGCAGGCTGGCCAGGGTGTTGGTCAGCAGGGTGCCGACGCTGTTGAGTACGGGCTTGAGTGCGGCCAGCACCGGGTTCAGCAGCGCACACAGCAGGCCACTGCAGGTGACGTTGTTGCCGGGGGTGGTCACGCCGCCGCCGTTCTGCCCATCCAGGAATCCGGCCGGGGCGGTCTGGATGTAGGACGCCAGGTTGGTGCGCACGCAGCCGTTGTAGTCGATCAGGTTGCCCAGCAGGCTGTCGCAGCGGTTGATCAGCAGGCCGCCGACCAGCGAGCCCAGCAGGCCGTCGAGCAGGCCCAGGCCCTGGCCGGTCACGGTGGCGCGGTAACCGGCCCAGACCGATCCATCTTCCCAGCAGGTGCTCAGGCCAATCAGGCAGGGCTTGGGTACGCCCTTGGTAACGGTCCAGTTGCCCAGCGGTGCGAGGTTGCGTGACGGATCGCCATCGCGCAGCAATGGAATCACCTGGTCCACGTTGTAACGCCCGCCGCTGGGGAAGGCCGCCTGCAGGTAACGGTCTGCCAGAGCCTTGGCGGTGTCATTGGCGCTCATGCCCTGCTTGGGTGAACTGAGCATGCCTGACAGCACCCGCAGCAGTTCGTTGACCAGGTCTGACACGGCGGTGCCGACGGCCAACGGGTTGATCCGGGTCGAGCCGGTCTGGCCTGCGGCCAGGGTCAGGCTCTGCGTGCTGGTCAGCGCCGGCAGGGTGACCTTGTCGTTGATCAGCGGCTGCCCCAGCAGCCTCAACAACTGCTCGTTCTGCAGGGTCGCGTCGCAGACGTTGCTCTTGGAGAAGCGATCGGCTGCGTTGACCTTGCCGACGCAGGCGCGCAGCACCGAGGAATCGACCTGGATGGTGGCCGTGGGTGGTGACGCACCGCACTGGATGCTGGTCAGCGTCCCCATCGCATTGGCCACATCCACGTGCAGTGGCAGATGCAGGCGGGTGCCGAGCAGGTTCAGCAGCGGGCCGATCGCGAACAGGCGGTCGCTGTCGACGTCCACCATCAGCCGCACCTGCGCGTTGTACGCGCGTGCGCCGACGCCACCGATGGCGATCGACGGCGGCTCCACCACGCCGGCCTTGACGTCGATGCCCAGCAGGTTCAAGCCCTGCACCTGCACGCCATTGCCATCGTTGGCGATGGAGATCGCGGCGGTGACAAGATCCAGCACGTTGACCCTCGATTCCAGTGCGCTGCCGATGGTGCCGTCCGGTGAGATCACCTGCGCGAACAGGCCGCCGCCGCCGTTCTGGCTGCCCAGCAGAATGTTCAGCTGGTTGATGTCCAGCCGCGTGCCGACCAGGTTGGACAGCGCCTGCAGCTGTACGCCGACAGCGGTCTCGCGGCCCACCACCGTGGCAGTGGCATTGACCAGCTGTGCCAGTGATATGCGGTTGACCGACAGCAGCCGGTTGAAGTCGGCCACGCTGAGGTCGGCGGTGACCGGGATGCCCAGTGCCGCCAGCAGCCCCGACGGGGTGACAGTGGCCTGTGCCAGGCCGTCGTAGGACAGAATTGTTGCGTTGGTGACGTCCAGGCCGACCAGCCGAAGGGTCGCCATCAAGGGGGAGTTGCCATTGGTGCGCAGCAGCTGCGAACCCACTGCAAACACGGCGGTGGGTTCCGAACGCTTGGCCACCGCCTGCACGCGCAACGTGGGCAGCCCGCTGTTCTGGCCGAAGAACGGCAGTACGCCGCGTTCGGCAATGACCCGCACTGCGTTGCGTGGATTGCCTGCGTCCACGCTTGGGCTGAAGTGGTCAGCCGTTCCGCGGGTGGCATTCCAGTTGCCACACTGGATCTGCACCTGCCCAGGGAAGGTGTTCTGTGCAAGCGCGTTCTGCCGGGCCGCGCTGTTGTCGGCGTTGTCGGGCCGGCACAGGTCCAGCCGTTGTGCGCCTGCCAGCGCAGCCAGATCGACCACCTTCTGCGCATCGCGCTTGGCCCAGAACAGGAAGCCGATCTCGATCAGGCCGAGCATGGCCAGCAGCGCGATCATCACCAGCATCATGGTGACCGACATACCGCCGCGCGGGCGACTGAAGCTGATGTGGCGTGCTCGGTTCATGGCGGGCCTCAGCGTCCGGATCGGGAGGATCCTGCGGACTTGGCGACGTCGGTTTCGAAGAATTGCGGAATGTCGTACTGGAAGCTCTTCAGGTAACGCGCGTAGCTGGATGTGGCCTGGTCGCCGAGGATCGGCAGGCGGGCACCGGCCACCTCGCCGGACGCTTGCAGGCGGAACAGGCTGCGAGTGGTGTCACCGATCTGCGAGGTGTTGGGCTGCAACTGCGTGCCGCCGAAATCAGGCCTGGTTTCAGGGGCTGCGGGGGCTGCGATGGGCGCTGCGGCTGGTGGCGGCGATACGTCCACGGTAGCCAACGGCTCGCTGTGCAGGGGGGCGGCTGCCGGCGCGGGCGCGGCACCACCCAGCATCTGCCCGGTCAACGGTTGCTGCGGCGTCTGCGCCTGCACAACCGCAGCGAAAGACAAGCCGGCAAGCACCGGCAGCAGGCAGCGGATCAGCGGCGTCGAGGTCATGGCGTGTTCCCGGTGGGATGGTCGGTGGAGCCGAAGCGTTCCAGCATCGAGGGCGGCAGTCGTGGTGGGTCGCGTTCGTCGCGACCATCGCGGCGCGGTTCGGCGGCCAGGCGCGGGCCTGCGTTGGCGGGGGTGGCAGCTACCGAAGCAACTGGCCGTATCGCTGCCGCCGCTGCAGCAGTAGCAGCGGCCTGGCGTTGCTGCAGCCGCGCGCGGATCTGCTGCGCCTGCTGTTCGACGCTGCGGCGGGTCTCCTCGCTGAAGCTGGCCTGTTGGGCCAGCCGTTCGACGGTGGCAGTGTCGCCACGCAATAGCGCCCACAGGGCAAGATTGGCGGTGGCCTTGGCATTGCCTGGCGACAGTTCCAGCGCCTTGGCCAGTGGCTCGCGTGCCTGTTCGAAGCGGCCGGCACGAAGCCGTGCATAGCCCAGGTCGCCGAGGTAATCGGTGTTCAGCGGGCTCAACTGGGTGGCACGTGCCAGCGCCTGTTCGCCGCCCTGGTCGTCGTCGCGGAGGGCAGCGATCAGGCCCATGCCGTGTGCAGCGGCGGCGGCCTGCGGGCCATTGCCGAGTTCGCGGTACAGCGCCAGCGCCGCATCGATCTGGCCGGTCTGGCGCAGTGCGTCGGCCTGCAGCAGGCGCAGTGCCGGGGTATCGCCGTAGCGCTGGCGGAACGCATCCACGTGCGCCAGCGAAGCGTACCAGGCGCCTTGCTGCTGCATCCGCTGGATCAGTTCCAGATAGGCGTTGCGGCTGTCCTGCGGGGCCGGGGTCGGCTCGGCCAGGCTCGGCGCACGCAGGTACTTCGGCGTGGTGGAACTRCAGCCGGCAGCAGCGGCAACCAGGGCAAGCAACAGGCAGGCAGGGCGCAGGACAGGCATGAAGGTCATCCCATTTTCGACAAGGTAGTGGCCAGCGCGACCAGCGCCGGTCCGGCCAGCACCAGCATCAGTGCCGGCAGCAGGGTCAGCATCATCACCACGGTCATCTTCACCGAGAGCTTGCCGACCTTTTCCTTCAGCGCATTGCGGCGCTGCTCGCGCAGGCGGACGCTGAACTGGCGCAGCGGTTCCTGCACGGCACCGCCGTGGGCGTGCACCTGCAGGATCAACTGCACAAGGCTGGACAGATCGTCATCGCCGTACACATCGCTCAGCCGGCGCAGCGACTGCGCACGCGTGCGCCCATGGGTGTAGGACACATTCGCTTCCTGGATTTCCCCGCCCAGCACCGGCAGTGCGTCGCGCAGCTTGTCGCCCAGTGTCTGCAGGCTCTGATCCATGCTGTAGCCCACGCCCTGCAGCAGGCGCAGCAGGTCGATCAACAGCGGCAGCTCATTGTTCACCGCGCGTCGCCGCCGCTTGRCCCACGCACTGAGCGCGAACTTCGGCAGCAGCAGGCCAGCAGCCAGCGCGCCGATCACCACCATGATCCTCGACAACCCCGTGGCGTCACTCAGCGTCAGCGCAATACCCAGTACCAGCACCGCCAGCAGCAGCCGCAGGCCGAGGTAGATGGCGGTGCCGCGGCGGGTGTTCCAGCCGGCCAGGTCCAGCAGCAGGCGATCCTCACCGGCCAGCAGCGCCGCTTCCAGGCGTCCGCCGCTCAGTCCGCGGCCGAACTGCTCCAGCCAGCCGAGTGAGTCCTTGCGTGCGTCAGCCGCTGTGTCGTCGCTTTCGCGCGGACGCAGCGCTGTTTTCAACGTGGCCTCGCTGCGGTCCTCGCGATGGCTGCGCACCCAGCTGCCAAGCCCCAGCAGGGCCACGCCGGCGGCCAACACCAGCAGGGCAGCCACGAACCAGATGCTGGCGCTCATTGGATGCCTCCTGCGTGGACGGGGATGTTCATAGTGATTTGGCCAGGCGGTACAGCAGGAAGGCGCCGGTCAACTCCAGCGCCAGCGCGATCAGCAGGATCTTGTGGCYCAGTGGGTCGTGCAGCACCGGCTGGAAGAATTCAGGGCTGGAGATCGCCATCAGCACTGCGCTGGCCGGTGGCAGGAGGCCCAGTACCCACGCCGACATGCGGGTTTCAGAAGTGGTTGCGGCCAGTTCCTGCTGCGCCTGTTCCAGGTCACGCATGAAGTCGCCCATGCGCTGCAGGATCTGGTCGGCACGGCCACCGATGCGCACGCTCACGCCCATCACCACCGCCAGCACCTTCAGCACGTCCATGCGGTAGGGCTGTGCGGCCAGGTTGAGCGCACGGTCAAGGTCCATGCCGCCACGTGCATAGCGCACCGTGGTGTCGAGCAGGCCGCGCAGCGGCGCGTTGGTCTGCATCGACGCGACCTGGAAGGCGGCCTGCAGGCTGTTGCCGAGCGCGGTAAGGCGCACCAGGTTGTCGAGGAAGTCCGGCAGCTGGTGCAGCAGCTGCGCCTGCAGCTTGCCGATACGGCGCATCAGCCACAGCCAGCAGCCCAGCAGGTACAGCAGCAGGGTCAGCGGGAACATCCAGAAGGTGCCCAGGCGCAACACCGCGAACGCGGACAGGGCGATGCCCGGCAGCAGCATCAGCAGCGGCAGCTTCCAGCCCGGTGCCAGGCCGGCACGCTGCAGCAGCCCGTTCCAGGGCAGGGCGCGGCGACCCGGCGCAGGCAGCGTCGCCTGCCGTGCTGCATCGGCCGGCGCGGCGGCAGCGCCGGTGCCGCGCGCCAGCTGCTGCTCGGCATGCTGCAGCGAGGCCTGGCGCTGTTCGCGGCTGCTGGCCGTCCCCCACAGCCACACCGCCAGCGCCAGCAGCACCGACACGATGCTCAGCACACCCAGCAGCAGGCCGGTACCCATGCTCAGAAGTCTCCGTACAGGGATTCGCGCAGCAACTGCCGGAACGGCTCCAGCTTGTGCGAATGTGGCTGGAAGCCGAGGCCGATCCAACGGTCGATTTCCTTGCCGCTGCCATCGATCTGCACTTCGTGGCGGAACATCTCCTGGGTGGTGATCAGGTTGTCGCTGACGCCGGTGATTTCAGTAATGGATACCAGCACCCGGCGGCCGCTGCCCAGGCGCGAGATCTGCACGATGAAGTCGATGGCACTGGCGATCTGCCGGCGCAGGCTGTCTTCGCTGCCCTGGAAACCGGCGAAGCCGGCCAGCATCTCGATGCGGTACAGGCAGTCGCGCGGTGAATTGGCGTGGATGGTGGCCATCGATCCGTCATGGCCGGTGTTCATCGCCTGCAGCATCTCCAGCACCTCGGCGCCACGCACTTCGCCGACCACGATGCGGTCCGGGCGCATGCGCAGGCTGTTGCGCACCAAGTCGCGGATGCTGACCGCGCCCTGGCCTTCGGCGCCACCGATGCGGCTCTCCAGGCGCACCACATGCGGGTGGTTGAGCGAGAGCTCGGCGGTGTCTTCCACGGTGATGACGCGTTCGTTGGCCGGCACATAGCTGGCCAGCGCATTGAGCAGCGAGGTCTTGCCCGAGCTGGTGCCACCTGACACCAGGATGTTGCAGCGGCCCAGCACCATCGCCTTCAGCAGCGCCTGCATCGGCGCATCGAAGGTGCCCTTCGCCAGCAGTTCGTCGGGGGTGAACGGATCCTTGCGGAACTTGCGGATGGACACCATCGGCCCGTCCACCGCCAGTGGCGAGATGATCGCGTTGAGGCGGCCACCATTGGGCAGGCGTGCATCGACCATCGGATTGGAATCATCCAGGCGGCGGCCGAGCGGGGCGATGATGCGGCGCAGGATGCGCAGCAGGTGGGTGTCATCGGTGAAGCGCTGAGGTGCGCGTTTGAGCTGCCCGCCCTGGGAGACATGCACATCCTTGAAGCCATTGATCAGGATGTCTTCGATGGTGGGGTCATGCAGCAGGTCATCGAGCGGGCCGAAACCGGTCAGCTCCTTGACCAGGCCTTCGGCCACCACCTGCATTTCTTCTTCGTTGATGGGGATGCGCCATTCCTGGATGAAACTGACCGTCTGCACTTCCACCCAGCGGGCGATGGTGTCGGGGGCCCAGGAATCGATGTCGATGCGCTCGTCTTCGATGCTGTTGAGCAGATGCTCGTGCGCGGCCGACAGCACCTTCTGGTACTGCTCGGTCTGTGCGAACGGCAGGCTGCCCGGTGCATGCTCCGGCACCGTGCTGCGGGCGACAACGTGCGGGAACGGGGTCACTTTGTCTTCCATTGCGATCCACCCAGGGCAAGGGCAAGTCTTTCCCGCAGGCCGTGCGCCTGGACCGGGCAGGCAGCCGGATCCAGGCGTTGCACCAGCGGGGCGAGGGCACGCAGGTACGGGTCGCGCGGCGCATCCTGCAGCAGCAGATGGCCATGGCTGGCGGAGGCGCGTACCCGCGACCGCTCGGGCAGGGTGGCCAGCAGCGGCAGCTCGAAGCGGCGCGCGATCTGTTCGGGGCTCATGCCACTGTTGTCGTCGTGGCGGTTGATCACCAGCTGCAGTCGCTTCTCGCGCTCGCGCTGGCCGGAAAGGTGCTTCAGGGCGTGATCCAGCGACACCAGGGTGGCGATCGATGCGTCGGCCACCAGCCAGATTTCATCGGCCTGGTCCAGCAGCAGCGGCGGCAGCTGCCGCAGCGGGCAGCCGCCGGCATCGCACAGTACGCTGGAAAACACGCCGCGCAGTCGTTGCAGCAGCGCACCAGGATCGGAGGGCGGCAGTGCGTCGCTGCCGCTGGCACGGTCGAGCAGGACCAGTCCGCTGGTGTGCCGGGCCATCGCCGTGCGGGCCAGGGTGGCATCGATGCGGCTGGCATTGCGCAGCGCGTCTTCGTAGTGGAAGCGGCTGTCCAGGTTGAGGTACAGGGCGAGGTCGCCGGCCGGCTGCGCCAGCTCCATCAGCAGCCCGTCCTGCACGGCGGCATCGCCCTGGGCCAGGGTGCGGGTCTGCTGTGCGAGCACCGACAGGTGTGCGGCCAACGTGCTGSTGCCSACGCCGGCGCGCACGCCCAGCAGCACGATCAGGCGCGCCTTGTGCGCCTGCTGTGCGCTTGCGGCGGGGCGCGGTGACAAAGCGCGACGCAGGGCGGCTTCGATGCCGGTGTTGTCACTGTCCAGGTCCAGTACATCGCGCAGGCCGGCGCGCAGCGCCATCACCACGCCTTCCACCTGGCCGGCGCTGGTGGCGCCCACGGCCACCAGAGTCAATTCGGGTTGGGTCTGCTGCAGCTGCTGCGCCAGTACCGTCGATGCCGAGGCATGCTCCGGGCGGAAGTCCAGCAGTACCAGGTTCTGCGGGCCACGCTGCAGGTCCTGGGCCGAGGTCGGCTCGCTGCTGTCCTGCCAGTGCAGTGCCGTGGCCGGCGGCAGCTTGGCAGCCAGGCGCGGCAGCAGTTCACGGTCGATCCCGTACAGGACCAGGTTCATCGGTGGTCCTTGCGGGTGCAGCGGCAGGGCAGTGGCGTAGGGCATGGGCGTAGTACCGGAGACGTCATGCAGGTCAGCGCGAGAAACCGGGAACCGGATCGCGGCTGATCGGGCCAAGCAGCCACGCGCCCCATTCGGGCATGTTCGGCTTGGCTTCGCGATCGCCGGGTAGCGGCAGTTCGGTATTGCGGGCAATCGGCTGTACCAACCGCGGGGTGACGATGATCACCAGTTCCTTGTCCTGGCGCTTGTAGTCRAAGTTGCGGAAGAACGTACCGATGATCGGCAGGTCGCCGAGCAGCGGAATCTTGTTGACCGTCGAGGCCACGGTGGAGCTGACCAGGCCGCCGATGACGAAACTCTCACCATCGCCTAGCTCGACGGTGGTGTCGGCGCGGCGGGTGGTGATCGAAGGAATCTGCACGCCGTTGAGCGCGATCGCATTGGTGTAGTCCAGGTCGCTGGCTTCYGGGGCAACCTTCAACGCAATGCGGTTCGGTGAGRGCACGGTGGGAGTAACGGTGAGGCCGATGCCGAAGGGCTTGTAGGTAACCGTGGTCGTGCCGAGCCCCTGCGGCTCCAGGATCGGCAGTTCGCCACCGGCCAGGAAGCTGGCACTCTGCCCGGACAGCGCGACGAGAGTGGGCTCGGCCAGCACGCGCGCCATGCCGTTGGCCTGCAGCAGGTCGACATCGGCGTTCCACAGGCCCTTGGTCGAACCGAACACCAGCCTGAACGCCGAGGAGATCGGTGACTCGCTTTCGTTGCTCGACTCACCTTCCTTCATGCCAGGCAGGATGCCGGTGTTGCCTGGCAGCTGCCCGCCCGGCCGCGCGAATCCATAGGCGAAACCACCGTTGCGGTTCTGGAAGTTGATGCCGATCTGCTTCAGCGCGGTCTTGTTGAACTCGACCACCTTCACCTCGACCTGCACCACGCCTCCGCTGCTGATGGTGGAGGCATCGGCCAGGCTGCCGTCCTTGCCGAGCGCCATCACCGCGGTCTTCTGCTCCTGCATGTGCGCCAGCACGCTGTCGCTGCTTCCCTGCAGCAGCCCCTGCTGGTCCTGCTGGGTGAACACCAGTCCGCTGGAGCCGGCATCGGCGGCGCCCTGCACGGCACTCTGCACCCGCACCTGCACGCGCTGCGGTTCGCTCTGCTTGCGATGCCAGAGCAGCAGGGTGGTGGTGCCGGGGGCCTTGCCTACCAGCAGCGCCTGGCGTGCGCCGCGCAGCATCACGATGTCAGCTACGCCGGGGTCGGCGATGGCAACCCGTTCCAGGTCGGCCGGCAGCGTCCATGGCCGCTGTTCGCGGGTCTGCAGCAACAGATCGTCGGCAGCCACGCTCGCACCCGGTGCCAGCAGCACCAGCAGCAGGGCCAGCCAGCGCTGGCGGACAGTGGGGCGTAGGCGGTGGCGACGTTCAGTCATGTGCGCTCTCGGCAAGGGTCAAAGGGAGCCGCGGGGGGCAGCAGTGTCGCCGCGGATGATTTCGATGCCCGCCGGTCGCGGCGTCGAGCGACGCTGCACCGGTGCACGCGCCGGCGTTTCGTGGACGCTGCGCTGCACGCTGCTGCCGCGGCCAGCCAGCGCATCGCCATCCAGGCCGGCGTAGGCGTTGTTCTCCGGTCGCTGCAGGGCCTGCTGCTGCTCGTTGTCCAGGCCGCGCACCGGGTCCAGCACGCCGCGCGCCTGTGGGAACAGCGCCACATCCGGCAGGCCGGTATCGGCGGGATTGCGCAGGGCGAGGAACAGCTTGCCCTGCTGTGCGCCGAGCAGCAGGCGGTTGGCGTCGGCCACCGGCACCGCCAGCACCGCGGTGCGCGCCGGCTGCGTGGCATCGCTACCGTTTGCGTTGCTGGGGGCGCTGCTGGAACCGCTGGTGATATCGGCTGCACGTGAGTCGTTGCCTGCCGTGGCCGGGGCCTGGCCCTGGCTGCTCGTCGGGGCTGCCGCGATGTCCTGCTGTCCGTAGCTGAGCACGCGCAGGCGTGACAGCAGCAACCGCGTCTGTGCGATGTCCTGCTGGCCGTTGTAGCTGGTAGCGGCGCTGCGCAGGTTGAGGAAGACGTCGACGAAATCACCGGGCAGGATGCGGTTGCCTGCCGCGACCAGCTCATCGACCGGCACCGCCAATGCCCGTTCACCCGGCCGCAGCTGCAGCGAGAAGCCCTGTGCCAGCAGGCTGGCAGCAATCGCGCTGCCTTCGCTGATGTCCTGCACCGGCACCTTGCCGACCACCGCTGCCAGGTCGGCAACGGCCCCCGGCACTTCCGCGGTGCGTTGTGTCAGCCGCACGCCATTGGCGCTGATCGGCTCGCCGGCGGGTAGCCGCGCGGTGGCTTCAACGACACTGAAGGTCTGCGCATCGGCCTTCACGATCGTGCTCGGGTTGTCCGCCGAGGCCGCAGGCTTCCGCCCGATCACAAAGGCGACCACGGCCAGCAGCACGGCGAGCGCGATCAGCGCGATGGCGGCGATGCGGGTCAACTTGAGCATGAAAATCGTCTCCTGTACCGATCGTCAGTTGCTGCCGAGGTCCAGCTGGGCGACCGCGACGCTGCGGATGGGGGCCTGCATCACCCAGCCATAGAGCGTGGCGGTGCCGGGCAGGAAGGGATGGGACGCATAGTCGTAGCTCACCGTCACGGTCATGCATTGCACCGTCGCCAGGCCGGCGCAGGGCGCCTGCGGCGAGACCACGATAGCGCCGGTGCCGCCACCGCTGCAGTCCGGGTTCTGCCCGGAAAACTGCAGCAGCCATTGCATGGAGCGGCGGGCCGCCAGGCAGGCGGCGGTGCGCCGCTCGCCGGCGTTGCCAAAGCGCAGCGAAGCACGCGCGCCCTCGGCCGAGGCCGTCGCCAGCGTCTGCTGCGCGGCCATGATCAGCACGCCGGAAAAGGTGAGCAGCAGCAGCGGCACCAGGCCGAGCAGCAGCATCAACGCGAATTCGATGCTGGCCACGCCGCGTTGGCGTTGGCGCGCGAACGCTTTCATGCGACGCCTCCATAGGTGGTTGCCAACACCCAGCCAATCGCCGCGAAGGCCAGGTAGGCTGCGTAGGGAATGCCCTGTCGCCCCTCGCGCGCGGCATGCAGTTCGCGCAGAGCAGCGTGGCCATTCAAGTGCGTGCTGGCGCGGTTTACCTGCATCTGCAGGCGCAGCGGCAGGTGACCGGCCAGCTGCCGACCGGCCAGCACCAGCACGGCGTGGGCGCCTGCGGCCAGGCTGGCCAGCACCCAAACCGGCAGCAATGCCTTCCAGCCCAGCAGCAGGCCAAGCACGGCGAAGAACTTCACATCGCCGGCGCCCATCCAGCGCACCGCATAGAACGGCAGCAATGCCAGCAGGCCAACGACTGCGCCCAGCAGGTGTGGCGCCCAGGCCGTGCGCGTTGCATTGAACTGGCCGGCGATGATCAGGGGCACGGCGATCGCGCACGCGGCCAGCAGCCAGGTGTTGGGCACGCGGCGGGCATACAGATCGCTGATCGCAATCCGCAGGCACACTCCCATGGCCAGCAATCCCAGCAGTGTCATCGCACACCCTCGTTGTCCGTCACTGGACAGTTGCAGAACCCCTCATCGACCACCGCGGCCGCCATCGAAGCGACCGCAGGTGCTGCACCCTGCGCGCTGGCTAGGTGGTGGTGGCGTCGGTGGCAATGGCCTGCAGGCGGGTGAACAACGTGGTGAAGAACGCGGTGATCTGGGTTCTGCCCACCACGATCAGGATGCCGGCGATCACGGCGGCCAGCAGCCCGTATTCGAGCGCGGTCACGCCATCTTCTTCTTTCAGGAACTTGCGGATCGATGCGTTCATGACGGTTGTCTCCCTCTACCTGTCAGTTGCTGCAGGACACCTGCATGGCCGGTGGCCCGGCTCCGCCGGGACCGTCCGTAGGCCCCCGCCATCCTGGCGGAGGAGGCACGGCGGGCAATCCCGCTGTGCTCAAGCAGGGTGATCATTCCCGGGCAGGGCAGCGGCCGCGCAACCACGACCACCCAGCTCCAGGCCGGTGGTCGAAACGGTATCTCGTACGTGCATGGTCATGCTGTCCCCCTGGGTGTGGCCGCTGTCTGCGTGCCCGATCACCGTGTATTCGACTTTGCCTGAATGGCGGTTGCCTGCAACCGGAACCTATATGCAAATTCGGCAGATTCGCTGCATGCCTGAATATTGCGGCGCGGATCTGTGACGTAAATCCGTTCCTGCGCAAAACGATTCATGGTCGTGCAGATAATGTGATGCCCATCCGCGCGCATGCGAAAACCATGCCATCGGCGCGCACATTTTCTTCACGCAGTTGATAATTCCGCAGCGTCGAAACATCCTGTTTACGACCGCCGATTATCGGGCATACTCGCATTCAAGGTTTTGCATTTTCAGGGAGGGACGCGCGTGCATCGCAGCGTCCATCTCGGCAACGGACGATGCTCTTGGAAACGGCGTGCGCCCTGTCAGGCAGTGGGGGCGGGGTCGTGCGGCAGACCAAACGGGGGACGACACTGTCATGGTCGATGGTGGGGTGGAAGACAACGACGACGGCGATCTCAGGTCAATCGACCTGGCCACGCTGAGCGGCGTGCTCCGCGTGTGCGACGTGGAACTGTTGCTGCTGGATGGCAATGGTCCGCGCGCGGCATTTGCTTCGCGCGTTCACGAGGAAGCCMTGTTCTGCAGCATCACCTGTGGCTTCCACTGCCGCGGCCGTTTCATGCTGCCGCCGGACTGGGCAATGCTCGGCTACCTGCACACCACCGATGATGCATTGAGCTGGTGCCATGGCGTGCCGCTGACGCCGGGCATGGCCTTGACCGTGATGCCCGAAGGCATCAGTGAATTCACTCTCAGCCCTGGTACCCAGATGACGCTGATGCTGGTGCCGGTCGCGCGCGTGCAGCGCAAGTTGACCGAGCTGAGCCTGCGCAGCACGCCACCGGCGGGGCAGGCGCTTTCACTGTTCAACCTTGGCGATGATGCGATGCCGCTGGTACGCCATTACCAGCAACTGCACGCGCAGCTGGGGCAGGGTGGTGGGCTGCAGCCGGAAGAAACCGAGCGCCTGCTGCACGAGCATGTCCAGGCGCTGCTCGGTGCCGGCCCAGCCGATCGGCCCAGTTGCAGCCGCGCCCGCCGCACGCATTACCTGATCGCGCAGCGGGCGGAGAACTTCATGCGCCTCAATCTTCGCCGCAATATCTACATGAATGAAATCTGCGATGCCGCCGGCGTCAGCGAGCGTGGCCTGCGCTATGCGTTCGAGGATCTGTTCGGCACCTCGCCCAATCGCTACCTGTCGATGCTGCGGCTGTGCGCGGCCTGCCGCAGCCTGTCGATGGCCGATTCCAACCGGCGCTCGGTCAAGGCCATCGCCCTCAGTTGCGGGCTGTGGGATCTTTCCCGCTTTGCCGACAACTACCGGAAAGTGTTCGGCGAACTGCCGCGTGACACGTTGATGCGCGCGCCGGCACAGCTCGGCCAGCCAGCCTGAGGGGTATCGGCCGGGCTGCCGCCCGGCACCCGCAGAGGCAAGGGCAACGGCAACTGCCGAAAGCAAAAGCAGGTTTCCTGTGGAATGGCGGGGTGGGTCCGGTTGCGGGGGACGCCGTAAACCCGTCCATGGGGGCTTGGCCGCGGCAT
>NZ_JBFTOJ010000059.1:0-22286 GCF_056397905.1 Stenotrophomonas sp. 05L414_2 | reverse complement strand
GTTCGGGCCGGTGATGACCAGCATGCGACGGTCCGGGTGCAGATCCAGGTCGTTGGGCTCGAACGGCTGGTCACGCACCGCTTCCACCACCGGATGGCGGCCGCGCTCGATCTTCAGGCACGGCTCGGCCTGCAGCTCCGGGCGCGCCCAGTCCAGCGCCTGCGCACGTTCGGCGAAGGCGGCCAGCACGTCCAGTTCGCTGAGTGCGGCAGCACACTGCTTGAGCGGCTCCAGCTGGGTGCCCAGYGTGTCCAGCAGCTGCTCGTACAGGTACTTTTCGCGCGACAGCGAACGGTCGCGGGCGGACAGCACCTTGTCTTCGAACGCCTTCAGTTCTTCGGTGATGTAGCGCTCGGCGTTGGTCAGTGTCTGCCGGCGGGTGTAGTGCACCGGCGCACGGTCGGACTGGCCCTTGCTGATTTCGATGTAGTAGCCRTGCACACGGTTGTAGCCGACCTTCAGGGTGGCGATGCCGCTGCTCTCGCGCTCGCGCTGCTCCAGGTCGACCAGGAACTGGTCGGCGTGGGTCGACAGGCGGCGCAGCTCATCCAGCTCGGCGTCGAAGCCATCGGCCAGCACGCCACCATCGCTGAGCTTGAGCGGCGGCATGTCGGCGATCGCGCTGGCCAGCAGGTGGGCGCATTCGTCGTGTTCGCCGAGCGCGGCGTGCAGGGTCTGCAAGCGCGGTGAATCCAGCGGTGCCAGCACCTCGCGTACGGCCGGCAGCAGGCCGAGGCCATCGCGCAGGGTGGAGAAGTCGCGCGGCCGTGCCGAGCGCAGGGCAACGCGGGTGAGAATGCGTTCAAGGTCGCCGAGGCGGCGGAACTGTTCGCGGATATCTGCGTCCGCGCCACGGTCGATCAGTGTTTCCACCGCGTGGTGGCGCTGCACCAGCACCTCGCGCAGGCGCAGCGGCCGATGCAGCCAGCGGCGCAGCAGGCGGCCGCCCATCGGCGTCACCGTGCTGTCGAGCACGCCGAGCAGGGTATTGCGGGTATCGCCGTCGACGCGGGTGTCCAGCTCCAGATGGCGCCGCGTTGCCGCGTTCATCGCGATCGCTTCGCCGGCGGTTTCCATCGAGATGGACGTAAGGTGSGGCAGGCGCTGCTTCTGGGTYTCYTCGACATAGCCSAGCAGGGCGCCGGCAGCGGCCGTTGCGCGCGGCTTGTCGTCGATGCCGAAGCCGCTCAGGTCATGCAGCTTGAAGAAGTTCAGCAGCTGGCGGCGGCCACTGTCGGCGTCGAACAGCCATGGCGCGCGGCGACGCACGCCGCTGCGCTGGCGCAGGAACTCCGGCCAGTTCTCCTCATCCGGCACCAGCAGTTCGGCCGGCTCCAGGCGCGCGAGTTCGGCTTCCAGCGCGTCATCGGTGTCCACTTCGTTGACCAGGAAACGGCCGCCGGCCAGGTCGGCCCAGGCCAGGCCATAGCCGCTCTTGTTGCGCGACAGGGCCATCAGCAGGGTGTCGCGACGCTCGTCCAGCAGCGCTTCGTCGGTGACCGTGCCGGGGGTGACGATGCGCACCACCTTGCGTTCGACCAGTCCCTTGGCCAGTGCCGGGTCGCCGATCTGTTCGCAGATCGCCACCGATTCGCCCAGCGCGACCAGTCGTGCCAGGTAGCCCTCGTAGGCGTGCACCGGCACGCCGGCCATCGGAATCGGTGCACCACCGGAGCTGCCACGCTGGGTCAGGGTGATGTCGAGCAGGCGCGCGGCCTTGCGCGCGTCGTCGTAGAACAGCTCGTAGAAGTCGCCCATGCGGAAGAACAGCAGCAGGTCCGGGTAGTCGGACTTGGCTGCGAAGAACTGCTTCATCAGCGGGGTGTGTTCGGCGGACTTGTCTTTGGACATGGGACTCGTGGATCAGGGGCGTCCGCTCGCGCCGGAGGGCAGCGGGGCGGAGCCGGTACAGGGCTGTCCATGGTAACTGGTCGCGGCAGGGGGGACGCTTTTGCCGGGGGCGTGGCACGTGTCGCAGGTGAACAGCTGCGGTGGCGCGTGCGACTCTCAATGGTTGTGCGGGAGGCTCGGGCGATGGGCAATTGCGAGTGAAACGGTCGTTGCCGGCGCCAGCCTGCTGGTGCTGGGTGAATCCGCGTTATGGGTCACAGCTTTCGGAGGGATGTCCGGCGGAGGGTGGATCGCCGCAATCGGGCGGTCAAACGGAGTCATGCATGTTCCTTCGGGTGTTGCTTGCGATATTTCTGGCCTGCACCGCGGGTCTTTCCCTGGCGGCAGAGGCGGCGCCGTCGAATGACCTGCACCACCTTGCGTTGCGGGTGCTGCACGACGGGGTCCCCGCGTTCTCGCCCCGGCTGAGCGTGCGGCAGGGGCGCACGGCGACCGTCGCGCTGGAGGGCAGGCATGGGCAACGCTATAGCCTGGTGGTCGACATTGCCGAAGCGGAGGCCATCGTCGGCGAAGCGGGTGCAGACCTGCAGTGGAGCCTGTGGCAGGACGGGACGCTGCTGCAGAAGGGCGCATTGACGATCTCTCCGGCGATGGTGCAGGCGGCGGCACTGGAGGGGCGGCCGCTGGGTGTCCGCAAGCGTGGGCTGGGCGGGGTACAGGCCGACGTCCAGGTGCTGGACTATTCGGTGGAGGCGTCGCCCTTGGGAGGAGATGGCAGGGCGACTGCCTGTGCCATCGCCTCGCCAATGGCAACCGCTCGCGATAAGGGATGTTGTGCAGCGAAGTGCCAGGATGGCAGCGGACAGTCGCTCAAGTGCTGTGGTGCAAGCTCCTGCTGTGCATGTGGTACCTGTTGCCACGTTCCTTGATGGGCGTCGGCAGCAGGCGTGGCAGCCTCAGGCCTGTACCAGGGTGATGTCCGGGTGGCTGGCGAAGATCTCCATCACGATGTCGAAGTAGGTCTGCCCCTCGCCACGTTGCAGGGCGTCCAGCTGGCGGCCGATGGTTTCGGCATTGAACGTACCCGGCTGCCGCAGCTTGTCTTCCAGCCACGCGCGCGTGGCCTCCAATCCGAGTGCCTCTCGGCTGCGGTCGATGTCGCGCCAGACCAGCGTGGCGGTTTCGTGCCCGGCCAGCGCGCCATAACCGCCGTTCAGCAGATCGTCCAGCCCATCGAGACTGGGCCCGAGCTGCCAGGCTTCGCCGGCCATGAATACCCGGTTGATCTCCGCATAGAGGCTGGGGATATCAACAATGGCGGTGCCATTGATCTGCAGGAATACGGTCATGCGCCGACTGTAGCGTGGGCCGGCGAAAGGCGTTGTGCTGAACGCCGTTGCTTTGCGACGTGGCGCGTGCGTGCGCATACTCTGGATCTCTGCCTGCGGTGTTCTGTCCCCGTAGTCCTGGGCATTTGAAAATTTYCCTATAGAAATCCTTCGGGCGGCCGATAGCCTATGCGCCACTTCGCGTCGGGCGCGGTGGCATGCCGTTGCATACCCCCGGCGAACCTCGATTCAAGCCATTGGGTTGGCCCTTCTCCTTTCCGGGAGCAGGACCGCTGACGCGTGGCATCAACACGTGGAATTGATTGTGCAAGCAAGGAAGATGTCTGTGCGCGGTGCGCGCCGCAGTGGTGGAGGGTTGGTGCTTCTGGGCATGGCCTTCAGTGTTGCTGCCCAGCAGGTGGGTGACCCGGGCGCGCAGGAGCTGCTGCGCCAGCAGGAACGAGAACGCGTGCTGCGCGAGCAGCAGGAAAGCCGGCCCGATGTACGCCTGAAGAGCAGCCAGGGTGAACAGGGGGAGCGCCTGCCGACGCAGGAGCAGCCCTGCGTGCGTATTGATCGCATCGTGCTGGACGGCGAGGGTGCCAAGGGCTTCCAGTGGGCATTGGCCGCAGCCGATCCGCGCGAAGATCCCGCCAGCGGCCGCTGCCTGGGCACTGAAGGCATCAACGTGGTGATGAAGCGCGTACAGAACGCGATCATCGCGCGTGGCTATGTCACCACCCGCGTGCTGTCGGCCCCGCAGGATCTGAATACCGGCACGCTGACACTGTCGGTGGTGCCCGGGCGATTCCGCGAGGCGGTGTTCACCGAGGCGGATGGGCGGCATCCGGCCATCGCCAATGCGCTGCCGATCCGCAGTGGCGGCCTGTTGAACCTGCGCGACATCGAGCAGGGGCTGGAGAACCTGCAGCGCGTGCCCACYGTCACTGCTGACATCAAGATCGCACCTGCAGACGGCGAAGGCGCCGCGCCCGGGCAGAGCGACCTGAACATCGACTGGAAACAGCGTTCGCCGGTGCGTGCCAGCCTGACCCTGGACGATGCAGGCAGCCAGGGCACCGGCAAGCTGCAGGCCAACGCCACGCTGTCGTTGGACAACCCGCTGGGCCTGAACGAGCTGTTCTACGTCAGCGCGGGGCGCGGCGTGTTCAATGGCAAAGGCAAGGACACCAACAGCTGGACCGCGCACTACGACGTGCCCTACGGCTACTGGCTGTTCGGCGCCACGGCCAGTGCCTACGACTACAGCCAGACCGTGGTGGGCGCGTACGAAAGCTATGACTACAGCGGCCGCAGCGGCAACGCCGAGGCACGCGTGGATCGCCTGTTGCTGCGCAATGCCAAGACCAAGCTGGGCATCTACGGCCGCGGCTGGCAGCGCACGTCGAAGAACTACATCGACGATACCGAGATCGAGGTGCAGCGTCGCCGTACCTCGGGCTGGGAGCTCGGCCTGACCCACAAGCAGTTCATCGGTGCGGCCACGCTTGATGCCACGCTGGCATACCGGCGCGGCACCGGTGCCTTCCATGCACTGCGCTCCCCGGAAGAGATGGCCCGGGCGTGGGATCCAAGCCTGCCGTTGGAAGGCACCTCGCGGATGAAGCTGATCACGGCTGACGCGCAGTTCAGCGTGCCGTTCCAGCTGGGCAAGCAGCGCCTGCGCTACACCGCTGCYTGGCGCGCGCAGTGGAACCGCACACCGTTGTCGCCACAGGATCGCTTTGCGATCGGCGGCCGCTACACGGTGCGTGGCTTCGATGGCGAAAGCTCGCTCAGCGGCGAGCGCGGCTGGTCGCTGCGCAACGACCTGTCGCTGGGTATCGGCGGCGGCCAGGAGTTCTACGTCGCCGCCGACTACGGCCGCATCGGCGGGCCATCGGCGCAATGGCAATCCGGCCGGGATCTGGCCGGCATGGCATTGGGCCTGCGCGGCGGCTGGCAGCAGCTTTCCTGGGACGGTTTCGTGGGCTCGGCCCTGCACAAGCCCTCCAACTTCCCGACTGACTACACCACCTTCGGCTTCAGCCTGGCGTGGCGCTACTGATCTGGCACAAGGATTCGTGAAATGAACAGCATCTATCGCCTGGTTTTCAACCGCGCGCTGCGCGTGTGGCAGGTCGCTTCGGAACTGGTGAAAGGCGGTGGCGGCCTGGTCGGCCAGGTCGCCGGCCGGCAGACGGCAGCCGTGTCGCCGCTCGGCTTCGCGCTGATGTGCGCGTTGGGATGGGTCAGCCTGGCGCCCGTGGCTGCAGCGCAATCGGTCGGCCACATCGTGTCCGATCCCAACGCGCCAGGCCGTGAGCGGCCCACCGTGGTCACCGCGCCGAACGGTGTGCCGATGGTCAACATCACCACGCCATCGGCCGGTGGTGTTTCGCGCAACCGTTACTCGCAGTTCGATGTCGGCCGCGAGGGCGTGATCCTCAACAACGCGCGTGGCCAGGTGCAGACGCAGCTGGGTGGCTGGGTGCAGGGCAATCCGTGGCTCGCCACCGGCAGCGCCCGGGTCATCCTCAACGAGGTCAACGGCCCGGCCAGCCGGCTCAATGGCTACGTGGAAGTGGCCGGACAGCGCGCCGAGGTGATCATCGCCAATCCTGCCGGCATCCAGGTCAACGGTGGCGGTTTCCTCAATGCCAGCCGCGTCACGCTCACCACCGGCGCGCCGGTGTTCAGCGGCAGCGGTTCGCTGGAAGGTTATCGAGTCAGTGGTGGGGCAATCGAGGTCAACGGCGATGGCCTCGATGCCAGCCGCGCCGACTACACCGACCTGATCACCCGATCGCTGAAGGTCAACGCCGGCATCTGGGCCAACCAGCTGCAGGCGACCCTCGGCAACAACGTGGTCAGTGCCGACCACAGCCAGGTCAACGCTGCGGCGGCCAGCGGCGATGCGCCGACCTTTGCGCTGGATGTGGGCGCGCTGGGGGGCATGTTCGCCAACAAGATCTGGCTGGTCGGCAATGAACACGGCGTGGGCGTGCGCAATGCCGGCAGCATCGGTGCCCAGGCCGGCGAACTCGTGGTCACGGTGGAYGGCCGGCTGGAGAACACCGGCGCGCTGCAGTCACTGCAGAACGTGCGCGTGCAGGCGAGCGGCGATCTGGCCAATGCCGGCACCATCGCTGCCACGCATGAAGCTGCGATCACCTCCGGTGGCACGCTGGACAACAGCGGCGGCAAGCTCAATGCACAGCGCCTGCAGCTGCAGGCACAGGCTCTGCGCAACCGTGGCGGTGCCATCGAGCAGACCGGCGTGCAGGCGTTGAGCCTCACCGCAGGCAGCGTGAGCAATCGCAGCGAAGGCCTGATCGGTGCGCTGGATGCGGTGGCGTCGGGCGGCTCCGGCGGTACCCCCAGTGGCACCTCGCCGGGAAGCGGCGGAACGCCAGGTACCGGTGCGCCCGGAACCGGCACGCCCGGTACGGGTACTCCGGGTACACCGGGTACCGGCACTGGCGACGGTACGCCGGTGACGCCGGCTGTTCCGTTGGCCGCCGGTGTGCTGGACATCGCCGGCACGCTCGACAACGACGGTGGCAGCATCAGCAACGGCGGTCGTGTATCGCTGGTTGCGGGCAATGGTCTGGACAACAGCGGAGGCCGCCTTGGTGTGGCCTCGCTGCGCGCCACGGGCGATCTGAACAACGATGGCGGCACACTGCAGGTGCACGGTGACGCTGCGCTGCAGCTGGGGGCGCTGTCCAACCAGAAGGGCGCGCTGAGTGTGGCCGGTGCGCTGCAGCTGCAGACACAGTCGCTGGACAACCGGGCAGGCGAGCTGCGCCATGCCGGCAGTGCCGAGTCGGCCTGGACAGTGCAAGGCGCGTTCAACAACGACGGCGGCCTGCTGGCGACCAATGCCGAGCGCCTGACGCTGGGGGCAGGTCGGGTCTTCAACGCCGGTGGCCGCATCGAGCATGCCGGTAACGGCGGCCTGTTGCTGACCACGGGCGACTGGACCGGTGCCGGCGGTCGCCTGAGCACGCTCGGTCGCCTGGACTGGACGGTGGGCAATGCGGACGTGCGCAATGGCACGCTCACTGCAGCGCAGTTCCAGATCGTCGCCGGCACGCTGGACAACCGCGGCGGCAGCCTGCTGTCGCTGGGCAACCAGGGCAGCATGCTGCGCGCCGGCACGCTGGACAACAGTGCCGGTGGCACCGTGGCCGGCAATGGCGAGCTGACCGTCTCGGCGGGGACGCTGGACAACAGCAAGGGCCTGCTGCAGCAGGCCGGCAACGGCGCGTTGCGTGTACACGCCGATACTCTGCGTGGCAGCGAGGGCCGCCTGCTCAGCAACGGTGACCTGACGCTGACCGGTGGCCAGCTGGATGTGAGTGGCGGCACCACCTCGGCGCAGAGCGTGCAGATCCAGGCCGACGGCCTGCGCAACGCCGGTGGCCAGATCGTGTCGCTCGGCAATTCCGAGTTGGCGCTGGATGTACGTGGCACCTTCGACAACCAAGGCGGGCAGGTGCTTGGCAACGCGGGCCTGCGCATCGATGCGGGCCGCATCGACAACCAGGAGGGCACGCTGCAGTCGGCCGGTAGCCAGGGCGCGACACTGACCGTGCGCGACGAACTGGACAACAGCGCCGGTGCGATCTCTGGCAACGGCCAGTTGCAGCTGCACGTCGGCAGCCTGCTCAACCAGGGCGGCAAGGTACTTGCTGCGGGCAGCGGCCTGTTGCAGGTGCAGGCCCGCGAACTGCTGGACAACCGCAATGGCGGCCGTCTGGCCGGCAGCGGAGACGTGCTGCTGCAGGCGGCGCGGCTGGACAACCGTAGCGGTGCAATCGAGCACGCCGGCAGCGGCTCGCTGCAGATCCGTGCCGATGCGTTGCAGGGCGCAGCCGGGCGGATTCTCAGCCAGTCGTCGCTGATGCTTGACGGCGGCGAGCTGGTGCTGGGTGCCGGCAGCACCACCCAGGCCGAGCGCGTCGCGATCAATGCCGAACGCCTGGACAACGCCGGCGGCAACCTGAGCTCCACCGGCAGCGATGCACTGCAGCTGCGCGTGGCGCAGGCCGTGGACAACAGCGGCGGCACGATCGCAGGCAACGGCGCGCTGGATGTGCAGGCCGGTGAACTGCTCAACCGCAAGGGTACGCTCAGTGCTGCCGGTGCAGCCGACAGCACGTTGCAGGTCGACGGTACGCTGGACAACCATGAAGGCACCATCGCCAGCAATGCCAACCGGCTGACCCTCACTGCCGCACAGCTGGACAATACCGCCGGTGCCATCCGCCAGGCCGGCAACCAGGGCCTGGATATCACCACGGCCCGCCTGGATGGCAGCAAGGGCACGTTGGTCTCTGCGGCTACGCTGACCCTGCGCGCGGATGAGGTAGACCATCGCGACGCAACGCTGGGGGCTGATCGCTTCGACCTCGARGCCGGAACGCTGGACAACACCGGCGGCCGCATCATCGCAAGTGGCGAGGGTGCCAGCCGCATCCATGCCACCACGCTGGGCAATGCCGGCGGTACGCTGGCCAGCAATGGTGACCTGACGCTGCAGGCGCAGACGCTGGACAACAGCGCAGGCAAGATCCAGCACGCCGGCAGCGGCCAGTTGCAGGTGCTCGCACAGACCCTGCTGGGTGCGGGCGGCAGCGTGCTCAGCAATGGCACGTTGGTGCTGGAGGGCAAAACGCTTGACCTGTCGAAGGCGACCACCTCGGCGCGCCGCATCGATATCAACGCCGATAGCCTGACCACCGCCGGCGGTGCGCTCACTGCTACCGGCGAAGAAGCTCTGCGCCTGCGGGTGCAGGGGCTGCTGGACAATCGCGGCGGATCGCTGGCCAGCAATGGCGTGCTCGACGTTTCCGCGCGGCAGCTGATCAATGCGCAGGGCACCCTGCAGGGCGCCGGCAGCGGCCGTTCCACCCTGGCCATCGGCGAGGCACTGGACAACCAGAGCGGGCGCATCCTGCTGGGTGGCGCGGGCACGATCAATGCCGCCAGCCTCGACAACCTCGGCGGTACTGTCCATGCCGGCGGCAGCGAACTGGTGCTGGGCATCGACGGTCGCCTCGACAACGGCAGCCAGGGGCTGCTGTCCAGCGCCGGTGCGATGACCCTGGGCGCCGCCAGCCTCGACAACCGGCACGGCACGGTGGTGGCAGGCAAGGACCTGCTGCTGACCACGGTTGCAGGCGTGGACAACAGCGATGGCGCGATGCAGGCCGGCGAGCTGCTGCAGCTGCAGGCCAATGGCCTCGACAACCAACGCGGCACGCTGCTGGGGGGGCAGCTGACCGTCGATACCCGCGGCCAGCGGCTGGACAACAGCGCAGGTACGCTGGGTACGCAGAAGGGTGCGCTGACCGTGCACAGTGGCGCGCTGCTCAACCAGGGCGGCCGGGTGCAGTCGGCCGCCGATCTGCGCATCGATACCGCAGGGCAGACCATCGACAACCGGGACACCGCCAGCAGTGGTGGCCTGTTGGCGGCGGGCACACTGCAGCTGGACGCTGGTGCGCTGGACAACCGAGGTGGCACGCTGAACGCACAGGGCGATGCGCGGCTGGTGCTGGCCAGTGCCGACAACAGCGCTGGCGGTACGCTTGCCAGCGCGTCGGGCCTGTCGCTGCAGGCGACGACGCTGGCCAACGGCGCCGGGCGCGTGCAGGCCGGGCGCAATCTCGACCTGACCCTGAGCGGGCACCTGGACAACACTGCCGGCGCGATCGCCGCCGGCCAGTTGCTGACCCTCACCGCAGCCAGCGTGGACAACCGCAACACCCGCGGCGGCGATGGCACCCGCGGCCTGCAGGCAGGYCAGCTGCAGTTCGGAACGCAGTGGCTGGACAACAGCCAGGGACAGATCGTCACCGATGGCGGCGCGCGGTTGCAGGTCAACGGCCAGCTGCAGAACAACGGGGGTGTCATCACCACCGGCGGCAACCTCGACAGCAGTGCCGACAGCGTCGCCAACAGTGGCGGCCTGCTGCGGGCCGATGGCAGCCAGACCCTGGTGGCGCGCGCGCTCAGCGAGGACGGCCAGGTACACGCCCAGCGCGACTTGAGCCTGACCCTGCAGCAGGGCCTGAGCAACCGCGGCGAATGGGTGGCCAACGGCACGCTGGCCCTGCATCTGTCCGGCGACCTGGACAACCAGGGCGTACTGCGTGGCGGCAACCTCGATCTCAACGCGCAGAACATCACCAACGCGGCCAACGGCGAGATCTCCAGCGAAGGCATCACCCATCTCAATGCACGCGGCCAGCTGACCAATCGCGGCCTGATCGACGGCAAGGTGACCCACCTCGAAGCCGACGTGCTGGACAACCTTGGCACCGGCCGCATCTATGGCGACCACGTGGCGATCTCGGCCGGCGTGCTGAAGAACCATGCCGAGGATGCCAACGGTGCCACCCGCGTCGGCACCGTGGCCGCGCGCGAGCGCCTGGACCTGGGCGTGCGCGAACTGCAGAACACCGGCAAGGGCCTGCTCTACAGCGGCGGCGACGCGGCCATCGGTGGATCGCTGGGGGCTGATCGCATTGCTGCGGGCACGGCCGGCAGGATCGACAACATCGGTTCGATCATTGATGTGAGCGGCAACCTGGCGATCGATGCGGGCGCGATCAACAACATCCGTGAGAACGTGTCGGTCGTTTCGACAAAGACGATCGACACCACCGCGAGCATGACGGTTGCGTCGTGGCAGAAGAACAGCAAGAACACGGCGGGAACGGTCAGCGACACCAGCAACTACAAAGCATGGGAGTTCTACTACATCGCGCCGGAAGACGTGCTGCAGGATGAACCCTTCATTGCCGCCGACGGCACCCGGCTGGGCAAGGCGGTGATCCGCCTGACTGCGAACACCTCGCGCTTCTTCTTCGGCTCCGGCGGCTTGGGCTATGACGTGCGTGGCGAGCGCTGGCGCATGGATCCGGTGAACGGGACGGTCACGATCTACTACGTAAGCAAGGGTACTGCCGCCAATCCGGACCAGGTGGCAGGTGGCGATCCCTTCGATGTGCTCAAGTCCAAGGAGAAGTTCACCTACCAGACCGACCGTCTGACGTTCTCCAACGCGTACGGAACCTGCAGTACCACGTGCATCCAGTTCATCACCCCCGCCGGCTTCAACAACCCAGACGCGACCATCTTCGGGCGGCGCCAGCACACCCAGGAAACCAGCCTCAACGAGCAGAACCGCCTGGCGCACCATGTCGCCTACGAGGACCAGCTGCAGTCCGGCGTCGGCGCCGATGCGGTCATTCGATCGGGTGGCAACATGCGCCTTTCGGTAGATGAGCTGAACAACCTCTACGCGCAGATCGCTGCCGGCGGCAATATGCAGATCGTTGGCCACGGCGCGGACAGCCGTGTGCGCAATGAGGGCGTGGAGCTGTTTCGAACGCATACGTTCAACAACACATCGATTGCCTACAACGGCACCCGCACGCAGTGGGAAGCAGCACCCATCTCCGAAAAGATTGGTCAACTGGGCGGGCAGATCACTGCCAACGGTACGCTCAGCATCGACGTCGGCGATCTGAGCAACCTCAACCAAGGGCGCAACGCACCCAACGTGCAGGATGGCGCGGCAATGGCCAACCTCAACGTGCAGGGGCCGAAGACGCTGCCGGACGGCCCTGGCCATAACGGTGCGCAGGGACCGGGCCACAGCGGAGGGACGGGGGCGGAACGCGCGCTGGCACGGGCGGCAGATGCCGCCGGCACGCAGCAGGGCGGCACGGTCGGGGGCATCGCCGGCAATGGCACTGCATCCGGGGCGCGCGTGGTCGCGGCGGCCGGCGGCTCGCCGGACCGCATTGCGATGGGCGCGCCGGACACCCGTGCACCCACGGCCAGCCTGTTCAACGTCAACCGCAACGGCGGCAACTATCTGGTTGAAACCGATCCGCGTTTCACCGACCACAAGACGTGGCTGAGCTCGGACCACCTGCTTGGGCAGATGGGCTACTCGCCCGATACCGTGCAGAAGCGGCTGGGTGACGGCTACTACGAACAGAAGCTGGTGCGCGAGCAGATCGGCGAGTTGACCGGACGCCGCTTCCTGGACGGTTACGCCAGCGACGAGGCGCAGTACCGCGCGCTGCTGGAAGCCGGCGCTACCGTGGCCAGCGAATGGGGCCTGCGCCCCGGCGTGGCGCTGACCGAGGCGCAGATGGCGCAGCTGACCAGTGACATCGTCTGGCTCGTCGAGCAGACCGTGACGCTGGCCGACGGCAGCACCACCACCGCACTGGTGCCGCAGGTCTACCTGCGCCTGCGCCCGGGCGATCTGGATGGACAGGGGACGCTACTTGCCGGCGCCAACGTCGATATCAAGTTGGCCAATGGCCTGGTCAACACCGGTGACATCGCTGGCCGCAAGCTGGTGACCATCGATGCCGGCAACATCGAACACCTGGGCGGCAGCATTTCCGGACAGTACGTCGGGTTGGCGTCGGACAAGGACATCCGCATTGCCGGCGCGACCGTGACGGCGACCGATGCGCTGTCGGTGCAGGCGGCGGGCAATGTCACGGTGGCCTCGACAGTGGAGACCCTCGGCGCAGGTGGAACGCATGCGTTCGAGATTACCCAGCTTGATCGTGTCGCCGGACTGTATGTGACCAACCCAAGCGGCGATGGCGTGTTGTCGGTGGTGGCCGGCGGTGACATCAGCCTGCAGGCCGCGCAGATCCGCAATGCCGGTGCTGATGGTCTTACCCAGTTGGCGGCAGGCGGCAGCCTTGATCTGGGCGCGTTGACGCTTGGCCAGCGCAACGACTCCACCTACGACGAGCGCAATCATGTGCGCAGCAGCCAGACTACGCACGCAGCCACCAGTGTGCAGAGCGGCGGCGATGTGGTGCTCGCTGCCGGCAAGGACATCAACCTTGCTGCAGCGCAGATCAAGGCCGGTGGTGGCCTGGCATTGCAGGCCGGCGGTGACATCAACAGCCAGGCGCTGGTGGACAGTGTCAGCAGCGACTCCAGCGCGGCGGGCAAACGCAGCTCGCGACAGGTCAGTCAGAGTGATGAAACGGTGCGGGGCAGCACGCTGCAGGCAGGGGACAATCTGCTGCTGAGCGCTGGCCGCGACGTGAACCTGACCGCCGCACTGGTCGAGAGCAGCGATGGCGCAGTCAGCGTAGTCGCTGGCCGCGACGTGAATCTGCTCTCGGCCAACGAGACGCACGACTACAGCCTGGACAGCTACGAGAAGAAAAAGAAGACGCTCTCCAGCACCACCACCACGCGCAGCGTCGACAACAGCGACAGCTATGCCATCGGCACGGCGATCCAGGGCGAGAGCATCAACATCACTGCCGGTCGCGATCTGACCGCAGTCGGTGCGGTGGTCGATGCCACTGGCAACGTGATTCTGGGAGCGGGCAACAATGTACTGATCACCGCCGCAGAGGACCATCACAGCAGTGAGTCCAGCGAGAGCAAAAAGAAATCCGGTATTACCGGAGGCTTTGGCAACGGCGTGGCGTCGGTGGGCTACAGCAGCGCGAAGAACAGCAGCACCAGCGCCGAGCAGTCCACCACCCAGGTCGGCTCGGCCATCGCCTCACGCGAAGGTAATGTGCTGATCAATGCCGGCAACCAGCTGACCATTGCCGCTTCGGACGTCGCCGCTGGCGAGAACCTGACGCTGGTGGGCAAGGACATCGCGCTGCTGGCGCGGCAGGACATCACGGACAGCCAATCCAGCCAGGCGAGCAAGTCCAGCGGCTTCTCGGTGGGCGTGACCTACGACCCGACCAAGGCCTACCGCAGCGCCCGCGACTCGACCACCGACGGCATGGGCGACAGTGGCTCGGCGATGGGGCGGATCACCCGCACCGCTGAAGGTGCGGCCTCCGGCCTGCGTGCAGCCACCACGTCGACCGTGGTGACCGCCGGCAGCCAGCGGTCCAACAGCGAGCAGAGCCATTCGACCAGTGACGCGCGTGTCAGCCAGCTGGCTGCCGGTGGCGATCTTACGCTGATTGCCAACGGAGGCTCGATCCTCAGCCAGGGCACGCAGATGTCGGCCGAGGGCAATGCCGTGCTGCTGGCCACCAAGGACATCGTGTTCGACGTTGCCCACAACACCGAGCGCAGCGACAGCAGCAGCCGGGGCAAGGGCTGGGGCCTGGCCAACAACACCAGTGGCCTGCCGTTTGGCACCAACAACTCGCAGAGCGACGGCAGCGGCAGCAGCGACACCATCACCGGCACTCAGTTGTCGGTGGGAGGTGGCGTTCGCATGGCCACCACCGAAGGCAACATCAGCCTGACCGCGGCCAACATCGCCGCCGAGAAGGACGTGAACATCCGTGCGGCCGGTGATCTGCTGGTGCGCAGCGGGCAGGACACGGTCAGCAATGCCAATACGTCGGACAGCAAGGCGATCGGCTCGGTGCAGATTTCCGATACCGAAAAGTTCTCCGGCTGGCACCGCGAGCAGCACCAGGACGACAGCGCGCAGGTGTCACAGGTGGCCAGCAGCATCGGCAGCCTGGGCGGCAACGTGAACCTGACGGCTGGCGGCAAGTACACGCAGACGGCCAGCAACGTGGTGGCCGCCAAGGACGTGAACATCACTGCCGCCGAGATCGAGCTGCTGACCGCCGATGAAAGCGGTCATTACTCGCAGAGCGACAAGGACCTGAAGATCGGCGTGTTCGCACGGGTGAAGTCGCCGCTGATCGACCTGATCAACAACGTGGACGCGGCCCGTCAGTCCGATGACCGCCTGCAGAAGATGCAGGGCATGGCCGCCGGCGCCAACGCGTATCAAGCGGCCAGTGCGATCTCGGCGCTGTCCGGCCGTGCCGGCAGCGGCGACCTGTTCAGTGCTGAAGCCGGCATCGGCTTCAAGACGGCCAACAGCAGCGCCGATGGCAGCAGCACGGTCTCGCGCGGCTCGACCATCCAGGGCGGCGGCAACGTCAACCTGACCAGCACCACGGGCGACATCCACGTGGTGCAGGGCAACCTGAGCGCGGGCAACACGCTCAGCCTGGATTCGGCCGGCGACATCCTGCTGGAAGCGGGCAAGGCACACGTGGCAGACCGCAGCAAGAGCAGCAATGCCGGCGCCGAAGTGGGCGTTGGCGTKGTSGTGGGCGCGCAGACAGGCGTGTATGTGTATGCCGAAGCCAGCGTGGGCAGCAGCAAGGCGAACTCGGACAGCAATACCTGGCAGAACACCACGCTGACCGGCCAGAACATCTCGCTGAAGGCCGAGGGTGATACCACCTTGCGTGGCGCGACTGCCACGGCCGATCGCATCGACGTCAAGACCGGCGGCACGCTGACGATCGAATCGCTGCACGACATTGCCGAGAGCATGTCCAAGAACAGCCAAGTGGGTGGGCGCGTGCAGGTGGCCTTCGGTAATGCGTGGAATGCCGATGGCTATGCCAGCGCAGGCAAGGCCGAGGGCAGCTACCAGGGCGTGGGCCAGCAGAGTGGCTTGTTTGCCGGCAACGGTGGCTATCACGTGGATGCTGGACACGTGAACCTGATTGGCGGCGCGATTTCCAGTACCAACGCGGCCAACAGTGAACTGACCGCACAGACGCTGACCTTCAGCGACCTGCAGAACCAGATGGACTACTCGGCCAGCTCCGGCAGCATCAGCGGTGGTGCGGGCGGGCAGATGAAGGGTTGGGACCCGAAGGCGGGCACTACCGCCCCCCGCGGTGGCCCAGGCATGTCGATGACGGAGAACGGCAGCGACAGCAGTTCAACGCTTGCGACGCTGACCGAAGGCAACATCACCATCGGTGGCAAGCAGACCACGGCGGCGGAGCTGGGTATCAATACCGATGCCAGTGCAGCGCATCGTGCGCTGGAGGCGATGCCGGATGCCACCAAGCTGCTGGCGGACCAGCAGGCGATGGCGGCTGCGGCGGGGACGGTGCTTTCCACAAGCCAGCAGATCGCCAACGACATTGGCAGTGCTGGAGCGAACAAGATCACCGACAAGTATCGGGAAGGGCTGAGCGTCGAAGAAAGACGGGTATTTGATGACCTTCCTTGGGACGAGCAGTTCAATCGTCTGGTGGCGTTCGATCCCGCCTATCCCGAAGCGCTGGTGACCCAGCAGAAGTGGGCCCCCGATGGCGTCTATGGCCGCGCGCTGGGTGCGGTCACCACCGCATTGGTCGGTGGCGTGGCCGGGCAGGGCTTGGGCCAGCTGGGCTCCAATGCGTTAGCGCCGTATGCGGCGGAACTGATCGGCAAGACGTTCGATCCGAACAAGCAGAGCGCGGTCCCCAGTGAGGCCATGCAGATGCTGTCGCACGCACTGCTGGGAGCATTGTTGGCGGAGGCCAATGGTGGCTCGGCGGGGAGTGGGGCGCTGGCGGCGGGTGGGGGTGAGCTGGCAGCGAAGTTCCTTGGCGACTACTACGCCAAACAGAATGGCGGGCAGTTGACTCCCGAGCAGGCGGAGCAAGTAAGGGTGCTCGGACAAGCGGTCGGCGCAATGGCGGGAGGACTTTCCGGTGCAGGAATTTCTGGCGCGACATTGGGCATGGGTATCGCGAAAAACTCCGTTGAGAACAACTACCTGAATCACGACGAGCGGATGGAGTACCTTCAGGCGACTGTTATCTGTTCTGATGCAGGTAAAGACTGCGATATCAAGGAGAACTTCGAGCGGCTCTCCGCTGAGCGCGATTACAAGCTGATGATGGCATGCCAAGTGCCAGGGTCTATCGCGTGCAGTGAGCAGCGATCACTGGCGAAGATTGCATTGGAATCGCATAACTCYCCTATATATAAGGGGGAGTATGACGCCTGGATGGCGGAAAACGCCGATAAGCTCATCGCTGCGAGCAAGAATGCCGGTTCTGGGGTCAACCTTGACACGTTGGCAATTCACTCTTCCACCGAAGATCTGCAAAGGAAGGTGTACTGTTCGCTGGTTGGTGAGTGCGGTTCGAACACTGTCGATCTATTGCGTGGTGCAGGCTACGGTGCGGAAGCCGACTGGCTGTTGTCGACGAATCGAGCGGTCGCTGGTGCTGCGTTCGTAAACGGGCTCTGGACCGGGGGGAAGGACCTTGTAGCTGGTGCGGCAAGCATGAACCAGATCAGTGTTCTGCTGGGCTTTTTCTCGGATTACAAGGAGATGGACAAGCTTGGCTTGCAAGCCTTCTCCGAAAAACGCAACAACGCGATCAGTCAGGGCATCAATGAGTACATGGAGAAGACGGCAGGCCTTGCGTACTACCTGACTGGTGGTAGGAACTCGTGGAATTTTGAAGACGTAGATCAAGCGGCTGACATTGGTGGAAAGTTCACGTTTGACATCGGAACTTCCTTGGTCGGGCCGGGGGCATTCCTCGCCAAGAGGACCATGACGGCTGCTTCGGAGGTAAGACTTATCGCCGATGCGGAACAGCAGCTCATAAAGTACATCGCAGGTATTGGGAGGAACCCGCCAGCAACCGCGATCGGTGCCGTTGATCCTACAACTGGTAGAATTGTGACTATGTCGAGTGGCCCTGTTCCTGCCGTGATCGCACCGGAACTGAAGGCGTACGCCGATTCGCTCGGAGGCCTTGGTGTCAAGACGGCATGTGGGAATACTATTGGTCGTTGCGCAGAATTCAGAGCTGCAAACGAACTGATGCTGGCAAATCCACGCCTGAAGCTTGAGGATATCAAATTCACTGCTGCTGTTCGGCCAAGAAGTGGTCTTCCTGTTCCTAGATGTGATAATTGCAAGAATATATTTGGAGGTGAGTAATATATGGAGATGGATGAGGAATTTCTTGAGGTCAATGACATAGATTGGTTTGCAGTTGGTGCTGATGGATATGTTTGTCATTTTGCTACGGGAGGGCGTGGTTTCGTGCCGCGCCAGGTTGCGTCGTCCATCGAGGGCTGGCAATTGGTGTGTGACTATATTTACTCGCTTCCTATTTGCTCGGGCGTCATCGTGGTTGAAGAGAGCTTGCCTGATTTCAGCGGCCTCGCTCAGCGCGAGGCTTATCTTCGCTCTTTCCTTGAAATGGCAAGTCGCGGGATTTTTAGTCATGACGTAAGCGGGGATGGTTATCGCCTTATCGCCAAGCCGGAGCTTGCGCTTCGCGATGACGACCTTCCCGAGCGTGTTCGAAATCATATTCCAAGGATCGCCATCGGTTCGGACGATGTTCTGCTTCATTTGATGCGCTGAATGTGGCTTTTGTGGAAGAGTGTGAAAGGGGCAGGCGATGCCGGACCGGGCAATTGATCGGCTACCGGGTTACCCGGCTAGAACAGTCAATCCTTCGAATGACTGTCAGTGTGTTTTTTTTGGATGAAGAATCAGTGCAGATGAAGATCGAGCCCACTTTCGGTAGTGCAGAGGGTGGCGCGGAGCGAGACGCAGACTCGGCCGCTGACGAGTCAAGTGAAAAGAGTGCGCTGGCGATTGTGGTTGGGGACCGGTTCTCCACCTATTGCCATTTCTGGAGGCTGGACGACGCAGCCGGCAGGGCGCCGAGACGGTGGCATTGGCCGGCGTTCCTGTTTTCATCATTGTGGTTCTTCTTCCGACGCATGCCTGTATGGGGCACGATCTGGTTCATCGTTCCGCCTTTGGCGATGACCACGTTCACTCAGATGGGTCTGCCATGGTTCGCGGTAGTCGTCTTCGTGGTCTGCCGCGTGCTTGCCGGAATTCTGGCGAATTCCCTGTACCTGTCTCATTGCCGGAGGATTGCCCGCAAGGTGCTTGCCGGGCATGGAGGCGCGCATCGGCGGCGTGCCGAACTGCAGAAGGCCGGTGGTGTCAGCTACACCGCTCTGGTGATCGCCTTGGCGGTAACGGCCTCACAGAACACCCTGATCAATCTGGCAGTTCGTTCGATGCCGAAGGCAGCGCCCAGGCAGTCTTCACTGCACCTGCCGGCGAACCGGCCGGACCCGGATCTCGAATATGCGGAGAGGGAGGTGTACCAGGAGGAGCTGCGTGCGATCGCGATGACGGCGTGGCCGGCGGGTGTTCCAATGGACAACAATGTCTGCATTGTCGAGCTACGTCTGACGCCACCGGGTACCGTGCTGGATGCCAATGTTCTGGAGCCTTGCACGTTGGACGAAGCACAGCGCGAGCAACTGCTCGTCGAAATCAGGCGTACCGATTTCACGGTCGAGGGGAAAATGCGGTTCTTCACCCGCCATACCGTCATCGGCTTGCGTGGCTGATTCCCGCCACGGGCCTGATTTCCTCACGGTGAGATTCTGCTTGAACGCGTTTATGTTAACGCGGCGTTGTTTCAATAACTGATCTTAAAGTTTCCCGCAGTCGTGCCGCCACCGATATAGGGCCACGATCAAGGGAATTGAGATGCTCGCCTTACGCAACCTCCGTGTGGGATCCCGGCTTTCTGCCGGCTTCGGTCTGCTGTTGCTGTTCATCCTGGCCATTGTCGGCCTGGTGTTGTACGGAAACCATTTGAAGTCCGCCCAGTTCGAGAAAGTGGTGGGCGTGAACATGGTCAAGATGCGGTTGTTGAACGACATGCTCGATACCAACAACGCGGTGCTGATGCATCGCCGCCTGATGGTGATCAAGCGCGGCGAGGAGTTCGACAAGGATTACCAGCGGGCGCAGGAACTGAGCCGCACCTACGATGGAATCTGGGACAAGTACGTCAAGATTCCCCGCGATCCCACCGGCGATACGCTGGTGGCGCAGATCGCGGCGGCACGCAAGGCCACCGACGTCTCCACTCAACAATTGCATGAGCGGATGAAGGCGGGCGACTACGACGGTGCAGCCACCGAGCTGCTGGCCGAGCACGGTCTGGMCACGGCCTGGAATGGAGCGATCTCCAGCCTGCTGCGGCACCAGGAAACCCTGACCGAACGCAGCCGTGAGGAATACCGCGCCACGGAAGCGTGGACGGGAACCCTGTCCATCGCCTTCGGTGTGCTCAGCCTGATTCTCGGCGCACTGGCCGCGTGGGCGATCACCCGCAGCCTGACCCGCCCCTTGGCGGGCGCGGTGAAGCTGGCCGATGGCATCGCCAACGGTCGCTTGGACAACGTCATCGATGCCTCGGGCAACGACGAGGTGACCCAGTTGCTGAAGTCCATGCAGCGCATGCAGGGGCAGCTGCAGGCGGTGATGGCCGCGCAGGGCGAGATGGCGCGGCAGCACGATGATGGCAGCCTGGGTTATCGCATGGACGAGAGCGCCTTCCCCGGCGACTACGGGCGCATGGTGCATGACACCAACGCGCTGGTGGGCTCGCACGTGCACGTGCAGAACCGCCTGATCGAGGTGATGAAGCACTACGCGCGCGGCGACCTGTCGGTGGACATGGATCGCCTGCCGGGCGAGAAGGCGGCGATCACCCAGGCCATGGACGAGACCAAATCGAGTCTGTCGGCCATCAACGGCGAGATCCGCCGGCTGGCCACAGCCGCGGCCGCAGGCGACTTCAGCCTGCGTGGCGACGAAACACGCTTCGAGCATGATTTCGGCGACATGGTGACCGGGCTGAACCGGTTGATGCAAACCACGGACGAGAACCTGGTGCAGGTGTCGAGCCTGCTGCAGGCGATCTCGCGCGGCGATCTGACAGTACGCATGCAGGGCGATTTCCACGGTGTGTTCGCCCGCATGCGCGACGACTGCAACGCGACCGTCGAGCAGCTGACCCAGATCGTCGGCCGTATCCAGGCCAGTGCATCCAGCATCAATCTGGCAGCGGGGGAGATTGCCTCCGGCAATACCGATCTGTCGCGGCGTACCGAGCAGCAGGCGGCCAACCTGGAAGAAACGGCAGCGTCGATGGAGGAGCTGACCTCCACGGTGAAGCAGAACGCCGAACACGCGCGCCAGGCCAACCAGCTGGCGATCGGTGCACATGGGGTGGCTTCGCAGGGCGGCGAGGTGGTCGGCCAGGTGGTGACCACCATGAGCGCCATCGAAGCGTCGTCGAAGAAGATCGCCGAGATCATCAGCGTGATCGATGGCATCGCTTTCCAGACCAACATCCTGGCGCTCAACGCCGCCGTGGAGGCCGCGCGTGCGGGTGAGCAGGGCAGGGGCTTTGCGGTGGTGGCCAGCGAGGTGCGCACCTTGGCACAGCGCTCGGCGGGTGCGGCCAAGGAGATCAAGGGCCTGATCGAGGAGTCGGTGGGCAAGGTGTCCGACGGCTCGGCGCTGGTGCGTCAGGCCGGCACGACGATGGGCGAGATTGTCGCCTCGGTGCAGCGGGTGACCGACATCATGGCGGAGATCTCTGCAGCCTCGCAGGAGCAGAGCTCGGGCATCGAGCAGGTCAACCAGACCGTGATGCAGATGGACGAGACCACCCAGCAGAACGCCGCGCTGGTGGAAGAGGCCAGCGCTGCTGCGCGGTCGATGGAAGAACAGGCAAACCTGCTGGCCGAAGCGGTGTCGGTGTTCCGCACCGGCGCTTCGGTGGCGGCGGCAGCGGTCCGTCCGATGTTGGCAGCGGTCGCTGCAAGCGTGCCGCCGGTGCGTCGCGTGACCGGGGTGCCGCTGCGGAATGCCCCGTCGCTCGCTGCCAACACGGGTGGGTGGGAAGAGTTCTAAGCCGGGTGGGAGACGGCGCCCATCGCGAGGCTGGTCGCGATGGGCGCATTTTTGTTTCCTGAACCGATGATGGCCGCTCAGCCTCCGGAGACGTGGATTTCACCTGCAGTTGCCACGTGCAGGCAGACACTTGCGCCATACCGGAGCACAGGAGATGGCCATGAAGACCTCGACCCGATTGATGGTGCTGGGCACCCTGCTGGCGGCCTCGTCCGTTGCTGGCGCACAGAATTACGGCCCGCGTGATGAAGGGCGCAAGTTCAACGATGGCAGCCGCGTGGTCTGCAAGAACGTGGAAGTACAGCGCAATACCCGCGATCCCAACCGCATCACCGGTACCRCTACGGGCGCCGTGGTCGGCGGCCTGTTGGGCAACCAGGTAGGCGGCGGCAACGGCAAGAAGCTGGCGACCGTCGCCGGTGCCGTGGCGGGCGGTGCAGCTGGGCGGCAGATCCAGGGCAACCATCAGCAGAAGACCGGCGATCGCGTGGTCGAGCGCCGTTGTGAGCGCGTCTATCGCTGATGCCTCCATGCGATAACCC
>NZ_JBFTOJ010000058.1:0-22704 GCF_056397905.1 Stenotrophomonas sp. 05L414_2 | reverse complement strand
GCTCACACCCTCGCGGGCCCCACCCATCCGACCTTCGACGGTCTGGCGCGAGTGCCAGCCACGGAAAAACAGAAAAAATCAAAAGCAGTTCGGCTGCCGCGCCCGCGCGGGCGCCCGAAAACGAAAACGCCGGGCAGAGCCCGGCGATTCGTACCCCGTCTGGTGGAAAGCCCCCCTTTGTTAAGGGGGGCGCGCCAACGGCGCGGGGGATAGGGAGCAGGATAGGCCCCGCGGTTTGCATCGCAAACCGTGGGAACGTTTGGGGGCCAGTTAGAACTGGCCACCAAACGTGAATTGCAGACGTTCGATCTCGTCGCCGTCCTTCTTCTTCAGCGGGAACGCATAGCTGATCGAGATCGGGCCGACCGGGGCGCGCCACAGCAGGGCTACACCGGTGGAGACGCGCAGCTCGTTGGCCTTGAAGTTGTCGGTGCCGTTGTAGACGTTGCCGAAGTCGACGAAGGCCGACACACGGGCCGACGGGCTGTCGAACAGGCGCGGGAAGTAGGCTTCGACCGAGCCGACGGTCTTCAGCGAACCACCCAGCGGCTGGCCGTTCGGGTAGCCGTTGGTGACTTCGCGCGGGCCGAGGGTGTTGTCCTCGAAGCCACGAACCGAGTTGGTACCACCGGCGTAGAAGTTCTCGTAGAACGGCAGGCCCGACGCGGTCACCGAGCGCAGGTTGCCATCCTTGTCCGGCACCATCGCGGTCTTGTCATTGCCATAGCTGTCGCCGTAGCCAACTTCCGCGCGGGTGTTGATGACCAGCGAGGGGATGATCGGCCAGTATTTGCTGATCTGGTAGTTGAGCTTGTAGTACTCGACGGTCGAGCCGGGCAGCGTGGTTTCCAGGCCCACGCGCTGGTAGGTACCGCGGGTCGGCATGAAGTAGTCGTTGCGCGAGTCGCGGGCCCAGCCCAGCTCGGTGCGCCAGGAGTGGAACGTGCGGCGCCCGATCACATTGATGTAGTCGATGATGGACTGCGGGGTCGAGCCCGGGTACGTGGTGATCTGGTTGCTGTCGATGCCGAACATCAGCGAGACGGTGTCGGTCTCGGTGATCGGCACGCCGAATACCACCTGCGCCGAACCGTTGGTGCTGTTGTACTGCGCGGTGTTGAAGTCGGAGTAGTCCAGTTCGCGCCAGGACAGGTTGTAGCCCAGCGAGACGCCGTCATCGGTGAAGTACGGGTTGGTGTAGCTGAAGCCGTAGCGCTGCAGGTAGCTGCTGCGCGAAGCTTCGACCGACACGCGGTTGCCGCCGCCCAGGAAGTTGTTCTGCGACAGCTGCACCGAGGTGGTCATGCCGTAGGACTGCGAATAGCCCAGGCCGAACACGAAGCTGCCCGAGGTGGTTTCCTTGACGTTGTAGACGACGTCGACCTGGTCGTTGCTGCCGCTGACGGGCGGGGTTTCCACTTCCACCGCCTCGAAGTAACCCAGGCGCTGCAGGCGGATCTTGGAACGGTCGATCGCGGCCTGCGAGTACCAGCTGTTCTCGAACTGACGCATTTCGCGGCGCATCACCTCATCGGAGGTGCGGGTATTGCCCTTGAAGATGATGCGGCGGACGGTCACGCGCGGGCCGGGCACGACCTGCATGTTGACCGCCACGGTCTGCTCGGCGCGGTTGGTGGTCGGAATCGGGTTCACCTTGGCGAAGGCATAACCGATGTTGGACAGCGAGTTGGTGATCGAGTCGGAGCTGAATTCCAGCAGGGCACGCGAGAACGTGTCGCCGGACTTCTGCACGACCATGCGCTCGACGTCTTCCTGCGGCAGGATCGTATCGCCGCTGACCTTGATCTCGGAGATCTTGTACTGGTCGCCTTCGGTCACGCCGGCGGTGATGAACATGTCGCGCTTGTCGGGGCTGATCGACACCTGCGTCGAGTCGATGCTGAAGTCGACATAGCCGCGGTCCAGGTACCAGGAGTTGAGCTTTTCCAGGTCGCCGGACAGCTTTTCCTTGGAGTACTGGTCGTCACGGCGGTACCACGACGCCCAGTTGTGCTCCTTGGACTCCCAGTACTCCAGGATGTCCTTGCTGTCGTACTTCTCGGTGCCGACGATGTTGACGTGGCGGATCTTGGCCGCCTTGCCTTCCTTGATCGCGATGGCGATGTCGACGCGATTACGGTCCAGCGGGCTCACGGTCGGGGTGATGTCGACGGTGTATTTGCCACGATCGTTGTACTGGCGGCGAAGTTCCTGGGTCACGCGATCCAGGCTCAGGCGATCGAAGGTGCCGCCTTCGGTCAGGCCGATGTCGGACAGACCCTTGAGCAGCTGGTCGGACTTGATGTCCTTGTTGCCGGTGACGGTCAGCTTGTTGATCGCCGGACGTTCCTTGACGGTCACCACCAGGATGCTGCCCTGGCGATCCAGCTGCACGTCTTCGAAGAAGCCGGTCTTGTACAGGGCGCGGATGGTCTCGCCGACCTTGCTGTCGGTGACGGTCTCGCCACGCTCGACCGGCAGGTAGGTGAACACCGTACCGGAGCTGATGCGCTGCAGGCCGTCGACGCGGATGTCGCTGACAGTGAAGGGCTCGGCTGCCTGGGCCAGGGCGGGAGCGCCGGTGACGGCGGCGAGGGCGAGGGCCAGCAGGCGGCGATTGGGGAGTCGCGTCATGTCACGTCCGGTAGGAAGGTCGATTTCATTGGTAAGGGATGCCGACGCTGTAGACGGCAAAAACATGGAAAAGTTCATCGCGGGACCAGGCCGAGGATGTCGTTGTAGAACGCCAATCCCATCAGCCCGGCCAGCAACGCCAGGCCGATGTATTGGCCGGCGGCGACGGCACGCTCGCTCAGCGGGCTGCCCTTGACCAACTCGATAAGGTAATACAGCAGGTGGCCGCCGTCCAAGATGGGGATCGGCAGCAGGTTGATGATGCACAGGCTCAGCGACAGCAGGGCGAGGAACTGGATGAACCAGTCCACGCCGCGTTTGGCCGAAATATTGGCGACCCGGGCAATGGTGACCGGGCCGGAAACGTTCTGCAGCGAGGCTTTGCCGGTCACGATCCGGCCCATCATGGCCAATGAATCGGCGGCCATCCTGCCGGTTTCGCGCACCGCGACCGTGACCGACTGCAGCGGGCCGAACTTGAGCAGGGTGTCGTAGGCGGGGCTGTAGCTCTGGGCAAAGCCGGCGCCGATCTGCCAGATGGGCTGGCCCTTGCCGTCCTTGCCCTGGCGCGGGGTGATCTCCAGCGCCAGGCGCTCGCCACCACGCAGCACCTCGATCATCGCCGGGCCACCGCGGCGGCCGAGGCTGCCCACTTCGCTGATGGCCTGCTCGACGCTGTCGATGCGCTGGCCGTCGATCGCCACGATCAGATCGCCGRCCTGCAGGTGACCCTCTGCAGCCGAACCCTTCACGATGTTGTCCACCAGCGGTGGCTGCAGCCACGCACGCCAGTACACCCCGGCCAGGATCGGAACCCGGCGTTCATCGAAACCAGCCGGCAGCTGCGACAGCGGCAGGGTGCGCGAGCGCAGCTGGTCTGCTGGGTCGAGAACCTGCAGGGTCACGTCGCGACGATCCATCGCCGCCGCGGTCAGGGCCATGCTGGCCTCACCCAGGGTGATCACATCGCGGCCGTCAACGCTCAGCAGGCGATCGCCGCTGCCGAGCCCGGCCGTGGCGGCCATACCGGTAGCGCGGCCGACGGTTGCGGAATAGTCCTGCTTGCCGATCACGAACATCGCCCACAGCAGCAGGATGCACAGCAGCAGGTTGGCGATCGGGCCGGCCGCGACGATGGCGATGCGCTGCCACACGGTCTTGTGGTTGAAGGCCTGGCCGCGCTCGTGCGGATGGACCTCGACTTCGCGTTCGTCGAGGAATTTCACATAGCCGCCCAGCGGGATGGCGGCAATGGCGAACTCGGTGCCATGGCGGTCGCGGCGCGACCACAGCGGACGGCCGAAGCCCACCGAGAAGCGCAGCACCTTGACCCCGCACAGGCGCCCGACCCAGTAGTGCCCGAATTCGTGGAAGGTGACCAGCAGCCCAAGGCTGACGATCATCCACCAGACCGATCCGATGAAGTCAGTCATGCAGGTTCACATTGGCGGACACGGGCGGCGGCGTCATACGGGATGGGTGCGCTGTTCAGGTGGCGGCGATGGCGTTCAGGGTCAGCTGGCGGGCCCGCTGGTCGGCGGACAACAGAACCTCAAGTGTATCGGCTGGTTCGGTCGGCAGTGTTGAAAGAGCGTTAGCAACCAGCGTCGGAATGGTCAGGAAGCCTATGCGGCCCTGAAGAAACGCTGAAACAGCCTCTTCGTTGGCGGCGTTCAGCACCGCCGGGGCGGTGCCACCGGCGCGCATCGCTTGCCACGCCAAGGCCAGGCAGGGGAAGGCGTCGGTGTCGGGGGCCTCGAAATCCAGCCGGCCCTGGGCGAGCAGGTCCAGCCCGGACACGCCCGATTCGATCCGTTGCGGCCAGCCCAGGCCTACGGCCAGAGTGGTGCGCATGTCCGGCAGGCCCATCTGCGCCAGCGTGGAGCCGTCAACGAACTCCACCAGCGAATGCACCAGGCTCTGCGGATGCACCAGCACCTCGATGCGTTCGCCGGGGATGCCGAACAGGTGGTGGGCCTCGATGACCTCCAGGCCTTTGTTCATCAACGTCGCCGAATCGACCGAGATCTTCGGCCCCATCGACCACTTCGGATGCGCCACGGCCTGGGCCGGGGTGACCTGCTGCAGTTCGGCGCGGCTGCGCCCGCGGAACGGGCCACCCGAGGCGGTCAGCAGGATGCGGCGCACGCCGGCACCGTCGAGGCTGGCATCCCGTGAACGCAGGCACTGGAAGATCGCGCTGTGCTCGCTGTCGATCGGGATGATCTCGGCGCCGGCACGTTCGGCGGTGCGGGTCAGTAGTTCGCCGGCCAGTACCAGCGATTCCTTGTTGGCCAGCAGGATGCGCTTGCCGGCCGCAGCGGCGGCCAGGGTCGAGGACAGGCCGGCGGCGCCGACGATCGCGGCAACCACGGTGTCGCAGGCGTCGCTGGCCGCCAGCTGGTCCAGCGCGGCATGGCCGGCGTGGGCCTGGGTGGCCAGGCCGGCTTCGCGCAGGCCGTCGCGCAGTTCGGCATACAGGGTTTCATCGGCGATCACCGCATGCGCGGGCCGGTGCTGCCGGCACAGGGCCAGCAGCGCCTGTACCTGGCGGCCGGCGGCAAGCACGGTGGCCTGGTACCGCAGCGGATGGCGGGCGATCACGTCAAGCGTGGAGGCACCAATCGAGCCGGTGGCGCCGAATACGGCGACCCGGCGCAGGTCTGCAGCAGCTTCCATGGTCAGAACCCGAAGATTTCCTTGCCCAGTGCGAACACCGGGATGGCCGCCAGCACGCCGTCGACGCGGTCGAGCACGCCGCCGTGGCCGGGGATCAGGTGGCCTGAATCCTTGGCGCCGGCATGGCGCTTGATCAGGCTTTCGAACAGGTCGCCCAGTACCGAGGCGAATACGGCCACCACCGAGGTAACCAGCAGGCCGGGCAGGTGCCCGGCATCGATGCCGGCCAGCCAGCCCAGGCCGACGGCCACCGCAACGCCGGCGATCAGCCCGCCGACGAGGCCTTCCCAGGTCTTGTTCGGGCTGATCCGCGGTGCCAGCTTGTGCTTGCCGAAGTGACGGCCAGCGAAGTAGGCGCCCGAATCAGCGGCCCAGACCAGTGCCAGCGCGGCCAGCAGCCACAGGTGGCCCTGATGGCCGGGCGGGTCGCCGCCGGCATGGATCAGCACCAGCGCAGCCCACGCCGGCACGATGGCCAGGGTGCCGGCCAGCAGCTTGAGGATGCGCGCCGGACTGCCAGGCTGCGCGCCGAAGTTGAAGAAGCGCAGCCACACCAGCGCGCCCAGCCACCACGCCACGCCCACCAGGGTCGCGATCTGGAACAGTACCAGGGTGCCGGCATCGGCCCACACCAGCAGCACCATCAGCACCAGGTTGAGGACCAGCAGCACGGTGCGGGCGAGGGTGTCTTCGACGTCGGCCAGCTTCAGCCATTCCCACAGGCCGATCAGCAGCACGGCAGCGGCGGCGGCGGCCAGCCATTGCGTGGGCAGCAACAGGATCGCCGCAATGGCGACCGGCGCCATGATCAGCGCGGCGAGGACTCGGGTCTTGGTCATGGGCTGGRCGTCTCGGTGGCCAGGGCGGCGATCTGGGCGCTGGTCAGGCCGAAGCGGCGCTCACGGCTGGCGTAGGCATCCAGCGCCAGCTGCAGCTGCGCGGCATCGAAATCCGGCCACAGCGCTTCGGTGAACCACAGCTCGGTATACGCCAGCTGCCACAGCAGGAAATTGCTGATGCGGGTATCGCCGCCGGTGCGGATGAACAGGTCCGGTGGCGGCAGGTCGGCCAGGGCCACCTGTCGCCCCAGCAGGGATTCGTCGATCTGCTCGGGAAGCAGGCGGCCGGCTGCAACTTCAACAGCCAGTGCGCGTGCGGCACGGGCGATGTCCTGACGGCCACCATAGCTGGCGGCGATCGACAGGGTCAGTGTGCTGTTGTCGGCGGTGCGCTGTTCGGCCAGCTGCATGCGGCTGACCAGGGCAGCACCGAAGCGCTCGCGTTCGCCGATGAAGCGCACGCGCACGCCGCGCCGATGCAGCTCGTCCACTTCGCGGTCGAGCGCGCCGAGGAACAGCTTCATCAACGCATCGACTTCTTCCTGCGGCCGGCCCCAGTTCTCGCTGGAGAACGCGAACAGGGTCAGCGCCGGAATGCCCAGTTCCAGGCAGCGCTCGATGGTGCGGTTTACCGCGCGCGCGCCGGCTCGATGGCCGATCACGCGGGGGCGACGGCGCTGCTGTGCCCAACGCCCGTTGCCATCCATGATGATGGCGACGTGGCGCGGGAGGGCGGCCGGCAGGGGAGGCGGGACTGAAGGCATCGACTTCAGACCGACATCAGTTCCTTTTCCTTGTCGGCGACGACCTTGTCGATATCCTTGATGTTGGCATCGGTCAACTTCTGGATATCGTCTTCGCCGCGCTTCTTGTCGTCTTCGCTGATCGCCTTGTCCTTCAGCAGCTTGGCGATTTCCTTGTTCGCATCCTGGCGGATGTTGCGCACGGCGATCTTGGCGCCTTCGCCTTCCTTCTGTACCTGCTTGGCCAGTTCCTTGCGGCGCTCTTCGGTCGGCGGCGGCAGGTTGACGCGGATCGAGGTGCCGATGGTGTTCGGGGTCAGCTCGATGTTGTACAGGCCCTTTTCGATCTCCTTGATCATGCTCTTGTCGAAGGGCGTGACCAGCAGGGAGTGGGCGTCGGCGTTGGAGACGGACGCTACCTGGTTCAGCGGCGTGCTGGYGTTGCCGTAAGCATTGACCGTGACACGGTCCAGCAGGGCCGGCGTTGCGCGGCCGGTGCGGATCGAAGTGAGGGTGTGCTTAAGAGCGTCGATGCTCTTGGCCATGCGCGTCTGCGCGTTGTTCTTGATGTCGTTGAGCATCGCCAGGGTCCTGGATGTAACTGGAATCGGGCGATTATAGGCGAATACGGGACGCCGCCGGGCCTGAATCGGCCCGGAGGTCGCCTTGCGCTCAGCCTCAGGCCGGATCGCGGCCCTGGACGAGGGTGCCGATGTTCTCGCCGTGCAGGATCTTCAGCAGCTCGCCCGGCTGGCCCATGTCGAACACGCGCATCGGCAGGTCGCTGTCACGGGCCAGGGCGAAGGCGGCGGTATCCATCACTTCCAGGCCACGGCGGATCACTTCGTCGTAGCTCAGGCTGTCGAAGCGGACAGCGTCGCTGTACTTGTTCGGATCCTTGTCGTACACGCCATCGACCTTGGTTGCCTTCAGCAGCAGGTCGGCGCCGATCTCGATCGCGCGCAGGGCGGCGCCCGAGTCGGTGGTGAAGAACGGGCTGCCGACGCCAGCGGCGAAGATCACCAGGCGGCCCTTTTCCAGGTGGCGGATGGCGCGGCGGCGGATGTAGTCCTCGCACACGTCGTTGATCTTGATCGCGCTCATCACGCGGGCCTTGGCGCCCACTTTTTCCAGCGCATCCTGCATGGCCAGCGCGTTGATGACCGTGGCCAGCATGCCCATCTGGTCGCCGGTGACGCGGTCCATGCCGCCAGCGGCCAGGCCTGCACCGCGGAAGATGTTGCCACCACCGATGACCAGGGCGACTTCGGCGCCGGCCTGCTGGGCCTCGACGACTTCACGGGCCAGGCGGTTGATGATCTTGGGGTCGATGCCGTAGTCCTCATCTCCCATCAGCGCCTCCCCGGAAAGTTTCAACAGGATGCGGCGATAGGCGAGCTTGGACATAGGGACCTCGGGTGCGTGGAAATCGCGGGCGATTCTACGCGCAAGCGGCGCGCGGCCAAAGCGTTTTGTGCACTGCGGCGCAAAATACCGGTGTGCCCCGTGCATCCGGGGCGCACCATTCAGCCCAGCTCGGCGCCAGCAGTGGCAGACAGTTCATCATGCCCCAGTTCGCCCGGAGAGCGTGCGATGACCCTGTTGCGACCCAGGTTCTTGGAGCGGTAGAGAACGTCATCGGCGGCGCGCAGCAGGTCCTGCACGCCGGCAAAGCGCTCGTAGCCGCCCTGGGTGGCCACGCCGGCCGAGAAGGTGATGAACAGCGGGCCACCTTCCAGTTCCGCCATCGGAGTGGCGACGATGTTCGCCAGTACCCGGCGGATCACGTCCAGGGCCACCGATTCACTGGTATTGGGCAGCAGCGCGACGAACTCCTCGCCGCCGAAGCGGGCCACGGTGTCGCTGTTGCGCAGCTGCCCCTGCAGCTTGCCGGCAAAGGCGCGCAGCACCTCGTCGCCGGTCAGGTGGCCGTGCGCATCGTTGATCTTCTTGAAATCGTCCAGGTCGATGAAGGCCACCGACAACGGCCAGCCATGGCGGCCGGCGCGCAGGAATTCCTGTTCCAGCACGGCTTCGAGCTGGCGGCGGTTGAGGACGCCGGTCAACGCGTCGCGATGGGCCTGGTCGGCCAGGCGCTTGGCGCGGGCCTCGAATTCATCGGCGCGGCGGCGCGCCTGGTCGGCATCCTGCAGTTCGCGCAGGTTGCGCAGGGTGGCCAGTTCCTGGGCGTGGTCGATCAGTTCACGCACGCGTGCCGGCGAGTTCAGGCCGTTCTCGAACAGGCTGGCGATGTCCGGCAGCGCTTCGCTGATCCGCGCCAGCACCTGGTCGAAGCGGGCGCTGTCCATCTGCAGGCGGTCGTGGACCTGCTGCAGGGCGCGTTCGCGTGCGCCATCGGCGTCTTCATCCAGCCAGATGTCGGCGACCGCGCCAGACAGCTGTACGCAGGCCTGGAACGGATTTTCGGCGGTGACTTCGTCTTCGCTGTGGCGGATGCTGTCCACCAGGTAGCGCGGCAGGCCCCACTCCTCGGCCACCCATGCGCCGACGTCGGCGTGGCTGCAGCCGAGTTCCTGGCGCTCGCGCGCGATCAGGTCGGGGTTGTCGCGCGCCTCGCGCAGCAGCGGTAGGTAGCGTTCGGATTCGGCCTGGGCCAGGCACAGCACGCCCATGTCCTGCAGCAGTCCGGCCAGCATCAGCTCCTCCAGCCTGCGCAGGCCGCGCGCTTGGCCGAGCTGGCTGGCCGCCAGCGCGCTGAGGATGCTGCGCTTCCAGGCGCGTTGGCGCAGATCGTGGTCGGCGCCGCCTTTGCCGGTCAGGCCCTGGGTGACAGTGAAGCCCAGGGCGAGGCTGATCGTAGCGTTGAGCCCGAGCATGGTCAGCGCCTGGCCGAGGTTCTCGATCCGGCGCCGGCTGGCATACAGCGGTGAATTGGCGATACGCAGCATGCGCGCACTCAGCGCCATGTCGATGGCGATGATGTCCGCAGCGGTTGCGATGTCCGCCTCCGGGTCCTGGGCCAGTTCGATGATGCGCAGGGCAATACCGGGCGGCGAGGGGAGGTTGCGGCAAAGCGCCAGTGCAGCTGTCAGCTCGGGAGGCATGTCGGGTCGTTCAATTCCATTAGGACAAGAATACCTAGGAATGCATCACAGTCTGCGAATTTCGTTCCTGTTATGTGACTGCAGGTTCCCTTTGCCGAGTATCGGCTTGATTCGCTTGCAACGCAAAGGTGTCGGTGTGCGCACCAGCGGTGCGCACCCACAGATTCGGCCACCCACAGGTGAAGGGCACCCGCAGGCCCACCGGCATAAAAAAAGAGCCGCGGTTTCCCGCGGCTCCTTCTGGTTTCATTACAGCCGTGAGGCTGGAATCAGACCTGCATCGCCTTGGCAACTTCGGCGGCGTAGTCTTCCACCACCTTCTCGATGCCTTCGCCAACGACCAGCAGCTGGAAGCCAGCCACGTCGGCGCCGGCGGCCTTGACCACCTGCTCGACGGTCTTGTCGCCGTCCAGGACGTAGCTCTGGCCGTACAGGGTCACTTCGCTGACGATCTTGTTGATCTTGCCGCTGATGATCTTTTCCAGGATGTCGGCCGGCTTGGACTTGTCCTTCTCGGACATCTTGGCCAGTTCGATTTCCTTTTCCTTTTCCACGAACTCGGCCGGCACATCGGCAGCCTTGTTGTGCGGCGGCTTCAGCGCGGCCACGTGCATGGCCAGGCCGCGAGCCAGTTCGGCGTCGCCGCCGATCAGGTCGACCAGCACGCCGACCTTGCCGTTGGTGTGGACGTAGGAACCGACGTTGCCAGTGGTGTCCAGCTTGACCAGGCGACGGATCTGGATGTTCTCACCCAGGGTCTGCACGGCGGTCGCGCGGGTTTCTTCGACGGTCTGGCCGGTCGGCAGGGTGGCCGACTTCAGGGCTTCCACGTCGGCGGCGCCCGATGCCAGTGCAGCGGCAGCGACGGAATCGACGAAGTTCTTGAAGTTGATGTCGTTGGCGACGAAGTCGGTTTCCGAGTTGATCTCGACCAGCACGGCCTTGCCGCCGTCCTGGGCCAGGCCCAGACGACCTTCGGCGGCCACGCGGTCAGCCTTCTTGTCGGCCTTGGCAGCGCCGGACTTGCGCAGCGCTTCAGCAGCGGCGTCGATGTTGCCGCCGGCCTCGGTGAGCGCCTTCTTGCATTCCATCATGCCGGCGCCAGTGCGCTCGCGCAGTTCCTTGACCAGGGAAGCAGTGATTTCCACGGGATTACCTCACGAAAGAAAGGGGTTGGGCCGGCATGGTGGCCGGYCCGTGTGACAGTTTCCTGTCGTCGCGCCATCGGCAGCGGACAGGAAAGGTGGGCGCGTGGCGCCCACCGGGGCCTGGATCAGGCCTGGGCTTCGCCCTTGTCGGCAGCAGCCTTCTTGGCCGGAGCGCGGCGAGCCGGCTTGCCTTCTTCGGCCGGAGCGTCGGCGAACTCTTCTTCACGGACGGTGGCGGCGTGCGGTGCAGCAGCCTTGCCTTCCAGCACGGCGTCAGCAGCGGCGCGTGCGTACAGCTGCACGGCACGGATGGCGTCGTCGTTGCCCGGGATCGCGTAATCCACCAGCTCCGGGTTGTAGTTGGTATCGACGACGGCGATCACCGGGATGCCGAGCTTCTTGGCTTCCTTGATGGCGATGTCTTCGTGGCCGATATCGATGACGAAGATCGCGTCCGGCAGACGGTTCATGTCCTTGATGCCGCCCAGCGAGGCTTCCAGCTTGTCGCGCTCGCGACGCAGGCCCAGCACTTCGTGCTTGACCAGCTTCTCGAAGGTGCCGTCGGATTCACCGGCTTCCAGTTCCTTCAGGCGGGCAACCGACTGCTTGACGGTACGGAAGTTGGTCAGGGTGCCGCCCAGCCAACGCTGGTTCATGAACGGCATGCCGCAACGCTCGGCTTCTTCGCGGATCGACTCACGCGCGCTGCGCTTGGTGCCCAGGAACAGGATGGTGCCGCGCTTCTGGGCAACCGACGAGATGAAGTTCATCGCGTCGTTGAACAGCGGGACGGTCTTTTCCAGGTTGATGATGTGGATCTTGCCGCGGGCGCCGAAGATGTACGGAGCCATTTTCGGGTTCCAGTAGCGGGTCTGGTGGCCGAAGTGGACGCCGGCTTCCAGCATCTGACGCATGGTGACCTGAGGCATTGCAGAACTCCTGATGGGGAACCGGCGATTCCGCCCGCGGGATAGGTATGCGGGACGCGTGGAAGCGCTGAAGGTTCCGGGGTTGGGCTTCCCTGTTGCCTCCGTGGCCGAACTCCTTGCGGAGCACCCCGGCACGGATGGGGGCAGCAGGTGTGGATTCACCGGTGACGTCCGGTGTGGACGGTGTCCCGCGCACGGGGCGGCAGGACATCCCGGCAATTATAGCCCGCTTGGCTGGCTCGCTGCAATTGCGGGTGCCCGCGCCGCCAGGATGACCTCCGTTCCGTCCTGCAGGCGGGCATGGAACCTGCCGCCTGCATAGCCATCGGCGCGCGGCGGCAACTGCCACTGGCGCTGGCGCGCCGCCAGCACGTAGCCGGCAAGGCCGGGCAGCAGCAGGCTGCGCTGGCCGCCAGCCGTGTCATAGGCAAGGTCGCTCAAGCGCGCGTGCCGGGTGCCACTGTTCAACAGTCTCAGCATGAATTGCGACCCGTTGACCACCAGCTCTGCCTGCAGGCAGGGGGACGCTGGGCCGACCGGTTCGCTGCGGAACAGGGGCAGTGAATAGCGCGGCATGGCCGGTTCTGCCGGTGCCAGGATGATACGGAATGCCTGTTCAGCGGCCACAGGCGCGGACGACGCCGGCAGCAACCACACGCGCTGGCGGGCGCCGGCCGGCAGGTCCAGCAAGGTCGGACTGGCCAGCACCTGCCCGCTGCGCTGCAGGTGTTCCGCATCCTGTTGCTGGTCCCACGCCCAGATCTGCACCTGGCCGCGCCAATGCCCGGGGCCAGGATTGTGCAGCCACAGCTCGGTCCGCCCCTGCGCAGCCGGCAGGTGCAGGGTGGTCGGCATCAGGTCCAGCGCCTGCAAGGGCATGGGCAGCAGTGCCATCAACAGGGGCAGCAGCCGGCGCATCAGTAGTAAGTGGTGGGCGGTTCGGGCAGCGAATGCCCCTGTTCGTCCTGCGCTGGCGGGGCCAGTTCACGGACCTGGGGCGGCAGGTGACCGCCGTCGCTGTGCTGCTGTGGCACCGGGCAACGTGGGCCGCCCTCCGTGCCGACGCAGCCTTCAACCACGGTCAGGCGGATCTGCATTGGGACGGGCGCCGGGTCGGCCCACGCTGCTGTGCTGGCGATGGACATCGCTCCGATCAGTACTGCCCGAACCACCTGCGATCCACCGTGTTGTCGACCTGATGCGCGGTATCGGCCGAGATGGGGGATTCTGTAGAGCGGGCTCCCCTCAGTAGGTGATCGTCACCTGCACCAGGTCGTTGTAGGTGCCCGCCGGAGGCTGTCCGGCAACGGGAGGCACACGCCCGAATATGTTCAGTGTCTGCGCGCTGCCAGTGCCGACGCCGCTTAAGGTGTCCACGGTGAGCGTATTGCCCCAGCGCAGGCTGCGCGCAGCGTCCCGGTACAGCTCGTAGGTCAGGTAATAGCTGTTGCCGCCGATGGTGGTGCGCATGCGCCGGGTGGTAGTAAGGGCCGGGTTGTTCTGACCGTTGTTCAGGCCGACCTGGTAGGCGGTGCGCTTGAGGCAGGTCAGCGTCAGGGTGGCGGTCTGGTCGATGTTGGCGGGAATGCCGCCGGTGACGTTGCCGAAATTCATGGTGGTGGTGAGGTAGCTGCCGCATTGCGGCAGCACGGTGGCAGTGGCATTGAAGGTGAAGGCATTGCTGGCGGTGTTGGTGCCGGTAGCGCCGCCATTGCAGGTGGCCGGTACGGTGGCGGTGCCCAGCAGCACCTCGTTCCAGGCCCAGGTAAGCACCACGTTGGCCCCGGTGAAGGTGCTGCTGTAGTTGCCGGAGGCCAGCACCTGGTTGGCCGGGATCTGTGCGAACAACTGCGTGGTACGGCTGCCGGAGCCGCCGATCAGCGGCACGTTGTAGGTCATCGTCAGTTCCTGTGCGGGAGGTGTGCCGCGCGGTGCCAGGCCGGTGACTTCGCTGTAGTTGGCGACGTTGTAKATCTGGAAATTGAGCGGATCACTGCTGCCGTTGACCATTGTCCGCCACGGCGAGGTACTGGTGCCGCCGGTGCCATTGCCCAGGCCGATGCAGACGCGGATGCCGGYGGTGGCGACCAGGCTGAGTGCGGCGGTGGAGCAGTTCACGGTGATGTTCAAGGTGCCGGGGGTGGCACCTGCCGCGCCGCTGCTGACGTTGCCGAAGGGCAGCAGCGCGTCGGCGGTGGCGGTGCAGGTCGCGGCCGCGCGTGTCGATGCACTGGCGATCAGGCCGGCCAGAAGCAGCAGGCCGAGCAGCAGCATCCTCATGGCGCCACCTCCGGCACGCATTGCAGCGGGACCGGGCGGGCGCTGGCCCCGACGGCGACCACCTGCGGTGCCGGCACGCGGACCCGGCACTGGCCACCGCTGCTGGTGATGTACAGCACGCTGCCGGGTGCAACGTCCTCCAGGTACAGCAGGCCGTCGTAGCCGACGGTGGCCTGGCGGCCATCGGGCAGCTGCACTTCGCTGCCCACCTCCAGCGGTTGCCCCCTCATGTCCTGCAGGATCAGCCGCAATGACGCGCGCGAACGCAGGTTGAAGGTCAGGCCGGTGCCGGCGCGCTGGCGGGGTGTCACCCAGTCCTCGATGCGATCAGCGCGCATGTCCGCTGGCAGGTCCAAGGTGTCGATGGAGACGCGGTTGCGCTGCCAGGACAGCAGCGGGCTGATCAGCAGCAGGCCACGCTCGTCGGTGGCACCGATCAGGCGGTTCTCAAGCCGCACCGGCACACCGCCAACGCCATTCGTGCTGACCACGGCGAAGGCATCGGCGACTTCGCGGGCGGCGAAGGTGTGCCCGGCCATCCACACCAGGCTGCCGCTGGCGCTGCCATAGGCGTAGTTGAGGCCCGCCTGGCGGGAGGCACCGAAGGCGTAGCGGCCGACATCGTTGAGGATGCCGACTTCGGCCAGGCCGCCGCTGCCGCCGTCGCCGTGGCGGACCTGCGCGCGCCAACCGATACCGCCTGCGCTGCCGTCGCCCGGGACCGGCTGGGTGACATCGGCGACCCAGCTCTGGCGGTCGCCATTGCGCTGGCTGGACAGGCTGGCCTGGCGGTTGTTGCCCAGGCTTGCGGTCAGCGACAGGTAGACGCTGCGGTCATCACTGTCGTCCAGGTTCTGGTTGACCGACAGGTAGGCCGACCAGCGCGGGCTCCAGCTGCGTGACCAGAACAGGCTGGCATAACGGTTGTCATCGCCATCGGGGTAGCGCAGGCGAAGGTAACTGGCGCTGAGGGTGCCCAGGCGCAACAGGTCCAGGCCGACCGTGGCCTGCTCGCTGATGCTGGGCGGCAGGTTGGCCTGCAGCGCGCCCAGGTCGCGGTAGTCGCCGTGGCTGCGCACGCTGCGCAGGTTGAAATTGAAGCGCCGGTTGTTCCAGCTGTACCCGAGCGCCCACTGTCCGCCCTGCAGGCCCTGGTAGCGGCTGTGGGCATAGGCGGCATTGAGCACGCCGGCGCCGCCCAGCAGCCACCAGCCACCCACGCCGGCCTGCGCCAGGCCGCCGCCGCCCTCGGCATGTGCTTCACCGGTGAATGTGTCGCTGACGCCGCCGCGCCAGCTGGCGCTTGCCACGGTACGGTCGTCATAGGCGAAGGAGCGTTCGCCGAACTGCTCGCGCAGCTGGCCGACGCCGAGCGACCAGTCCGACAGACCCTTGGCCAGCAGCTGCTGGGTGCCGTAGAAGCTGAAATCCAGGGTCTGCATGCGGCCGAAGGCATCGGTGACCACCACCTGCGCGCTGCCGGTGCCGCTGATGCCCGGCTGCGCCGCCAGCTGGAACGGCCCGACCGGTACCTGGCCGCTGTACTGGCGCAGGCCATCGACATACAGCTCGACCGTCGATGGCACCACCGCCTGGCCGAGGAAGGCCGGGGTGGGGGTGAGGACGCGATACGGCTGCAGCCCGTAATTGCGCCCGATCTGCAGGCCGCCCAGGCGTACCGGCCGGCTCCAGTCGACAAAGCCGCTGTAGAAGTCGCCAACCTCCAGGGTCAGCGCCTTGTCCGGGAAATCCAGTGTCCAGCGCGTATCAAGGCGTACGCTTTCGCTGCGCCAGTGGCGGTCGCCGGTCTGGTAGCGACGGCTGACGGCGGTGTTCTCGAAGGTGCCGGTACCGATGCCGAACACCCGCAGTTCAGAGCTCAGGGTAAGGTTGCCGAGGCTGTCGACACGGCTGCCGTACAGGTCGTAATTGAGCAGGACGCCGGGCGAGGCGCTGCCGCGGGAAGCGCGGACCTGCGGGCGGCTGAGCACGGTCGTGGGCAGGGTCAACTGGTCCAGTGGCACGTCCAGCGCGAGGGTCTGCAGGTGCGCGTCATAGCGCACCACCGCACCGCTGATCTGGTCGAGGTACACCGGGGCATCGCCGCTGGCGTTGAAGCCAAGCTGGCGCAGGATTTCGGGGCTGGCCTGCAGGCGGCCACGGTTGTCGGTGAAGGGCAGCAGGCCGCGCGGCGTGCTGTTGAGGGTCACGTCCAGGTACAGCGTCTGGTTGGCCGTGAGTGGGGTTGGTGGCGGCAGCAGGGCATCGGCGGAGACCCCGGAGACATCGGCTGCATGAGCCGCCGGGGACAGGGCCGCACCGAGCGCTGCGCTCATCAGCGCCTCAGCGAGCCGGTGGTGGCGGCAGCGACGTCTGTTCCGACTCGCCATTGAGCTTGGCCGTGATCTGGTCGTTGTCGCGGTCGATCGCCGTGCGCTCCAGCGGCCAGCGCATGACCTGGCCGGGCAGCACATAGCCCAGCAGGCCGGGATGGACGATGCGCGGCCGCTCCGGGCTACCCAGGGCGAGGTCAGCGATCTGCGCGTAGCTGTTGCCGGTATTGCCTACTTCCACGCCGTTGCGACCGTCGTCCAGCCGCACCAGGCGGGCGTGCAGCTGCGGTGCCAGCCGGCTGCCAGCGCCGGGTTGCACGAATACCGGGATGGAATAGCGCAGCACGAACTGCATGCCTTCGGTGCGCGTGGCCAGATCGGGCACCTCGTCGACGATCAGCCGGTAGTACTGCTGCGCAGCCGGTGCGTCGGCCACGGCGCGCATGACCCGTACCAGCTGCTGCTGGCCGGCGGCCAACTCCTGCATCGGCGGCGTGGCCAGCAGATCTTCGGTGGGCAGCAGCTGTTCGTTGCCGTCCTGCTGCACCCAACGGAATACCCGGACCTGCAGCTTCACCGGCGAGGTGCCGCTGTTGGTCAACCACAGTTCGCCAGCGCGCTGGCGTGCCTCCAGCTGCAGGCTGGTGGGCGCGACCTGCAGGCTGGTCGCCGACGCCGCGGAGACCCAAAGCAGCAGGCTGAGAACGAGCAGCGCCACGCCGGTGGCGCGCCACGGGCGGGATCCGGCCATGCGGGCGTGCTCCATCAATAGGTGATCGTGGCTGTAACGGTATCCAGGTAGTTGCCGGTCGCAGCGTTGGCCGTGCTCAGGTTGAGGATCTGGCCGTAGACGATGTAGGGCACCGCCAGGCCGGTGCCGATACCGGCCTGGGTGTTGGTGCCCGTGGTGGCGCCCCACACCAGGGTATGCGCGGCATCCTGGTAGAGCTGGTAGCCCACGTAGTTGTTGGCCGTCACTGCTGCGTTGGTGTTCTTCATCCGCCGCGTGGTGACGTCATTGGCCGTACCGGCATTGGCACCGGCGTTGAGCGAGATGGTGTACGGGGTCAGCGCCGAACACTGTGCGGTTACGGTGCCCTGGCCCAGGGTCGGGGTGGCGGTGGTGGAGGCGGCGGTACCGAAGTCGACGTTGGTCGCGGCGGCCGCGGTGATGGTGCAGGCCTTGGTGACCACCAGGGTGACGTTGAACGTAGTGGTGTCGGCGGCGGCGGCCGGGCCAGCCACCAGCAGGGCCAGGGCCCAAGCCCAGGGGGAACGAACGGTGGATCGCATGGACAACCTCCCTGACCCGAAGGTCCGTTGAACAGCGCGAAGTCGGCACGTTCTGCGCCGATTTGACGACAGTGGGGCCAGCGTAGGCACCGCAAGTGTCTGTATTCCGTGAGAAACAGGCGATCGAAAGGGTGTGGCCCATCACGCTTTCACGTTCCTTGCCGGATCCGTGCATGCCCCGGATCGCCAGTTGGGTGGCGTTCGTTCAGATTGCGGCCGGATCGGCGATAATGGGAGCCATGAGCGTGAATATCAAAACCCCGCAGGAAATCGAGATGATGCGCATCGCCGGCCGCCTGGCCAGCGAAGTGCTCGACATCGTCACCCCCCACGTCAAGCCCGGTGTCACGACCGAGGAACTGGACCGCATCTGCCACGACCACATCGTGAACGTGCAGGGCGCCATTCCGGCCAACGTCGGCTACCGCGGCTTCCCCAAGACCGTGTGCACCTCGGTCAACAATGTCATCTGCCACGGCATTCCCAGCGAAGGGAAGGTCMTCAAGGATGGCGACATCATCAATATCGACGTCACCGTCATCAAGGACGGCTGGCATGGCGACACCAGCCGCATGTACTTCGTCGGCACCCCGTCGGTGATGGCCAAGCGCCTGGTCGACGCCACCTATGAAGCGATGTGGCGCGGCATCCGCGCGGTGCGTCCGGGCGCAACCCTGGGYGACGTCGGCCATGCGATCCAGAGCTACGCCGAAGGCGAACGTTTCAGCGTGGTGCGCGAGTACTGCGGCCACGGCATCGGCAAGGTCTACCACGATGAACCGCAGGTGGTGCATTACGGCCGTCCGGGCCAGGGCCTGGTGCTGCAGCCGGGCATGACCTTCACCATCGAGCCGATGATCAACGAGGGCACCCGCTACAACAAGGTGCTGCCCGATGGCTGGACCGTGGTGACCAAGGACCGCAAGCTGTCGGCACAGTGGGAGCACATGATCGCCGTCACCGAGACCGGCGTGGACGTGCTGACCCTGTCGCCGGGCGAGTCGCAGGTCTCCTGACGATGCTGCCGGCGAGTTCGCTGCTGGACACGCCGGCCGCGTCGCTCAACGACCCGGACTGGGCTGCTGCCGCGCGCGACGCGCTGCAGCAGGCCGATACGCGCCTGTACCGCCGCTTCGACCAGGGCGACAACATCGAGCGCCTGCTGGCCTTGCGCGCGCGCGCGGCCGATCACCTGATCCGCCATGCGTGGCAGCGCTGCCTGCCGGCCGACAGTGGCCTGTCGCTGTTTGCGGTCGGTGGCTATGGGCGCGGTGAACTGTTCCCGCGCTCGGACATCGACCTGCTGGTGTTCGGCGATCCGCAGGCGCAGCTGGCCCATGAAGAGGCGCTCGCGCGCCTGTTCGCGCTGCTGTGGGATTGCGGCCTGGCGGTCAGCCACGCGGTGCGTTCGGGCGGGCAGTGCAGCGAGGCTGCGGCCGACCAGACCGTGCTGACGGCGTTGATCGAAGCGCGCCCGCTGATGGCCGATGAGGCGGCGCGGCGTGCGCTGCGTGCGGCAGTGGATGACCGCGAGCTGTGGCCGCCGCGTGCGTTCTTCCTGGCCAAGCTGGAAGAACTGCGCAACCGCCACCAGCGTTTCGGCGACACCGCCGACAACCTGGAGCCGGACCTSAAGGATGGCCCCGGYGGCCTGCGCGATCTCAAYACGCTGGGCTGGATGGCGCTGCGTGCGTTTGGCGTGCGCGATCTGGAAGCGCTGGTCGGCCTGGGCCACCTGGGCGCTGACGAGGCCGCGGCGCTGAAGCGCGAACGTGCGGTGCTGGCGCGACTGCGCTTCGGCCTGCACCTGGTGGCGCGACGCCCGGAAGAGCGCCTGCGCTTCGATTACCAGAAGACCCTGGCCGCGCGCCTGGGCTTTGAAGACGACGCCGAGAGCCTGGGCGTCGAGAAGATGATGCAGGGCTTCTACCGCGCCGCTTCGGTGGTGCGGCGGATCAGTGATCGTCTGCTGCAGCGTTTCGAGGAACAGTTCGATGGCGAGGCACAGCCTGAGCCGCTGACCGTGGGGTTCGCGCTGCGCCGTGGCTACCTGGCGGCCAACGATGCCGACTGGCCGAATGCTGACATCGGCCAGGTCTTCGCGCTGTTCGCCAGCTGGGCGAACAATCCGCAGATCCGTGGCCTGCATTCGTTGACTGCGCGCGCGCTGGCCGAATCGCTGCCGTTGCTGCCTGCCTATGACCAGGCAGACCCTGATGCGCGCGAACAGTTCATGGCCCTGCTGCGTGGCCAGCGCCCGGTCGACACGCTTTCGCGCATGGCGCGGCTGGGCGTGCTCGGGCAGTGGATTCCCGCATTCGCCCAGGTCAGCGGGCGCATGCAGTTCGACCTGTTCCATGTCTACACCGTCGACCAGCACACGCTGATGGTCCTGCGCAACATGGGGCTGTTCGCCAGCAGTCGCGCCGATGAACGTTTCTCCATCGCCCACGAAGTCTGGCCGCGCCTGCGCAAGCCCGAACTGCTGCTGCTGGCCGGCCTGTTCCACGACATCGCCAAGGGGCGCGGCGGCGATCATTCCGAACTGGGCGCGGTCGATGCACGGGCGTTCTGCCACGCGCAGGGGCTGAGTGGTTCGGATACCGAACTGGTGGCCTGGCTGGTCGAACAACACCTACGGATGTCGGTGACCGCGCAGAAGCAGGACATCGCCGATGCGGACGTGATCCATCGTTTCGCGACCCTGGTCGGCAGCCGCGACCGCCTGGATTACCTCTATCTGCTGACCTGCGCCGACATCGCCGGCACCAGCCCGAAGTTGKGGAACGCGTGGAAGGACCGGCTGCTGGCCGATCTGTATTTCGCTACCCGCCGCGCGCTGCGCGAGGGCCTGGAGCATCCGGTGCCGGCCGCCGAGCGCGTGGCCGAAGCGCGCGACAGCGTGCGTGCGCTGGTGCGCGAGCAGGGCTACGACGATGCCACCATCGACCGCCAGTTCGCGGTGATGCCTGACGAAGGTTTCATCCGCCTGCGCCCGGAACAGTTGGCCTGGCAGGCTGCCGCACTGGTGCCGATCAAGCAGGGCCAGACGCTGGTGAAGGTACGCCGGATCAGCGTTGACGACCCAGCGCTGGAAGTGTTCGTGCACTCGCCGGACCGTGATGGCCTGTTTGCCGCGATCGTGATGACCCTGGACCGCAAGGGTTACGGCATCCACCGCGCACGCGTGCTGGATGGTCCGTCCGAGACGATTTTCGATAATTTTGAAGTCAGCCCGGCCGATACGTTTGCCGATGGCAGCAGCGCCAACCTGGAAGCTGCACTGCGCGAGGCGCTCAGTGGCGACCTTGCGCGGCTGCGTCCCTCGCGCCGGGTGGTGCCACGCCAGCTGCGCCACTTCCGTTTCGCCCCGCGCATCGAGTTCCGCGATGAACCCGGCGCGACCCGTTTTGCCCTGGTCGCCCCCGACCGCCCCGGCCTGCTGGCCGACGTGGCGTTCGTGCTGCGCAACCAGGGACTGCGCGTGCAGGACGCGCGCATTGCCACATTCGGCGAACGCGCCGAAGACACCTTCGTGATCAGTGACGAACACGACCTCCCCCTGACTGAATCCGCCCGGCAGCAGCTGCATGACGCAATGCTGGCCTGCCTGGACCCTGATCGAAACGCCGGAGACCCCGCCTGATGGCCACCAAGCCTGCAAAGAAGACTGCCGCGACTGCCAAGAGCGCCGCGGCCAGAAAGACTACTGCCGCTGCCCCGGCTGCGAAGAAAGCTGCACAACAGCCGAAGGCGGGCCAGACCGCAGCGGTGAAGAAGGCCGCCGTGCCGAAACAGGCTGCAGCGAAGAAGGCGCCGGCAAAGAAGGTCCCGGCCAAGACCGCCGAAGCTGCGCGCGCCGAGAACATCGCGCGCAAGTCGCTGCGCAAGCCGGCCGGGCCGGGCGTGGAAGAACTGAAGTTCGGCATCGAAAGCGCCTTCGAGCGCCGCGCCACGCTGACCCTGCACGAACTGGAAGGCTCGACCCGGCCGCTGGTCAACCGCGTGATCGATGGCCTGGAAAGCGGCGAGTTCCGCGTCGCCGAACCCGATGGCCATGGTGGCTGGAAGGTCAACGAATGGCTGAAGAAGGCGGTGCTGCTGTATTTCCGCGTCAACGACATGGCCGTGGTCGATGCACGCCCGGCACCGTTCTGGGACAAGGTCGAATCGCGCTTTGCCGGCTATGACGAGGCGAAGTTCCGCCGTGGCGGCGTGCGCGTGGTGCCGGGTGCGATCGCCCGTCGCGGCACGTATTTCGGCAAGGACGTGGTGCTGATGCCGAGCTTCACCAACATCGGTGCCTACGTCGGCGAAGGCACCATGGTCGACACCTGGGCCACCGTCGGTTCCTGCGCGCAGATCGGCCAGCACTGCCACCTGTCCGGTGGTGCCGGCATCGGTGGCGTGCTCGAGCCGCTGCAGGCCAGCCCGACCATCATCGAAGACCATTGCTTCATCGGCGCGCGTTCGGAAGTGGTGGAAGGCGTGGTCGTCGGCCATCACAGCGTGATCGGCATGGGCGTGTTCCTCAGCCAGAGCACCCGCATCTACAACCGCGCCACCGGCGAAATCAGCTACGGCTACATTCCGCCGTACAGCGTGGTGGTGTCCGGCTCGCTGCCGAGCAAGGACGGTACGCACTCGCTGTACTGCGCGGTGATCGTCAAGCAGGTCGATGCCCGCACCCGCAGCAAGACCAGCGTCAACGACCTGCTGCGCGGCCTGGCCGACTGACGGGGCCGCACGCATGAGCACCAC
>NZ_JBFTOJ010000057.1:0-23130 GCF_056397905.1 Stenotrophomonas sp. 05L414_2 | reverse complement strand
TCCGCCGCCCGATCGGCACCGCCCTGCTGGCCATTGGCTTGTTCATGGTCGGCGTGATCTGTTACCTGCGGCTCGGCGTGTCGGCGTTGCCGAACATCGAGATCCCGGTGATCTTCGTGCACGCCAGCCAGTCCGGTGCGGATGCGGCGACCATGGCCTCCACGGTGACCGCGCCGCTGGAGCGCCACCTCGGCCAGCTGCCGGGCATCGACCGCATGCGCTCGTCGAGTTCGGAAGGCAGCTCGCTGGTGTTCATGATCTTCCAGAGCGACCGCGACATCGATTCGGCCGCGCTGGACGTACAGACCGCGATCAATTCGGCGCAGGCCGACCTGCCCTCGGGCATGGGCTCGCCGATGTACCAGAAGGCGAACCCGAACGACGATCCGGTGATCGCCATCGCGCTGACCTCGCAGACGCAGTCCGCCGATGAGCTGTACAACGTCGCCGATTCGCTGCTGGCCCAGCGCATCCGCCAGATCGGCGGTGTCGCCTCGGTGGATATCGCCGGTGCCTCGACGCCGGCGGTGCGTGTGGACGTCAACCTGCGCCTGATGAACGCGCTGGGACTGACCGCCGACGACCTGCGCAATGCCGTGCGCGCGGCCAACGTGACCTCGCCCACCGGCTTCCTCAGCGATGGCAACACCACCACGGCGATCATCGCCAACGATTCGGTCGCACGCGCCGCCGACTTCGCCGATCTGGTGGTCAAGACCCAGGGCGATGGCCGGGTGATCCGCCTGAAGGACATCGCCAACGTCTACGACGGCCAGCAGGACGCCTACCAGGCCGCGTGGTTCGACCACAAACCGGCCGTGGTGATGTATGTGTTCACCCGCGCCGGCGCCAACATCGTCGAGACCGTGGACCGGGTGAAAGCGCAGATTCCCGCGTTGCGCGACTACCTGCAGCCGGGCACCACGATGACGCCCTACTTCGACCGCACCCCGACCATCCGGTCGTCGCTGCATGAAGTGCAGATCACCCTGCTGATCAGCCTGGCGATGGTGGTGCTGACCATGGCGCTGTTCCTGCGCCGGTTGGCGCCGACGCTGATCGCGGCGGTCACCGTGCCGCTGTCGCTGGCCGGTGCCGCGCTTGTGATGTACGTGATGGGCTTCACCCTGAACAACCTGAGCCTGCTGGCGCTGGTGATCGCGATCGGCTTCGTGGTCGACGATGCGATCGTGGTGATCGAGAACATCATGCGCCACCTCGACGAGGGCATGCCGCGGATGCAGGCGGCCTTCGCCGGTGCGCGCGAAATCGGCTTCACCATCGTCTCGATCACCGCTTCGCTGGTGGCGGTGTTCATCCCGCTGCTGTTCGCCAGCGGCATGATGGGCGCGTTCTTCCGCGAATTCACCGTGACCCTGGTGGCGGCGATCGTGGTGTCGATGATCGTTTCGCTGACACTGACCCCGGCGCTGTGCAGCCGCTTCCTCAGCGCGCACGACCACACGGCGGCACCGTCGCGCTTCGGCCGCTGGCTCGATGCCGGTCACGAGCGGATGCTGCGCGTCTACACCGTGTTCCTTGATTTTTCGCTGCGCCATGCGCTGCTGCTGTCGTTGACGCCGTTGATCCTGATCGGCGTCACCATCTTCCTGTTCGGTGCGGTGAAGAAGGGCGCGTTCCCGCCACAGGACACCGRCCTGATCTGGGGCCGCGCCAATTCCAGCGCGACGGTGTCCTTCGAGGACATGGTCAGCCGCCAGCGCCGCATCACCGACATGCTGATGGCCGACCCGGCAGTGAAGACCGTGGGCGTACGCCTGGGCAGCGGACGCCAGGGTTCCAGCGCGCAGTTCAACGTGGAACTGAAGTCGCGCAAGGAAGGCCGCCGCGAAACCACCGCACACGCACTGGCACGGCTGAGTGCGAAGGCCGACCGCTACCCGGACCTGCAGCTGCGCCTGCGCGCGATCCAGGACCTGCCCAGCAACGATGGCGGTGGAAACAGCCAGGGCGCGCAGTACCGCGTCTCGCTGCAGGGCAACGACCTGGCCGCACTGCAGGAATGGCTGCCCAAGCTGCAGGCGGCATTGAAGAAGAACCCGAAGCTGCGTGATGTCGGCACCGACGTCGACAACGCCGGCCTGCGCCAGAACATCGAGATCGACCGGGCCAAGGCCGCGCGCCTGGGCATCTCGGTCGGCGCCATCGACGGTGCGCTGTACGGCGCCTTCGGCCAGCGCCAGATCTCCACCATCTACTCGGACATCAACCAGTACAGCGTGGTGGTCAATGCGCTGCCGTCGCAGACCGCCACGCCTTCGGCGCTGGACGAAGTGCATGTGCGTGCACGCAACGGCGAGATGGTGCCGATCACGGCGGTGGCCCGCCAGGCGCCGGGCCTGGCGCCCTCGCAGATCACCCATGAAAACCAGTACACGACGATGGACCTGAGCTACAACCTCGCCCCCGGCGTCAGCATGGGCGAGGCCAAGGCCATCATCGACAGCACCGTGGCCGGCATGCGCATGCCCGGCGACATCCGCCTGGCCGACGACGCCGGCTTCGGCTTCAATTCCGACCCCAGCGACATGCTGATCCTGGTGCTGGCAGCCATCCTCACCGTCTACCTGGTGCTGGGCATCCTGTACGAAAGCCTGATCCACCCGGTGACGATCCTGTCCACCCTGCCGGCCGCCGGCGTCGGTGCGTTGCTGGCGCTGTTCGGCACCAACACCGAACTGTCGGTGATCTCGATGATCGCGCTGGTGCTGCTGATCGGCATCGTCAAGAAGAACGCGATCATGATGATCGACTTCGCCCTGGTGGCGCAGCGCGAACATGGGCTGACTCCGCGCGATGCTGCCCGTGAAGCCAGCATCGTGCGTTTCCGCCCGATCATGATGACCACGATGGTGGCAATCCTGGCTGCGGTGCCGCTGGCGATCGGCCTGGGCGAAGGTTCAGAGCTGCGTCGCCCGCTGGGCATCGCGATGATCGGCGGCCTGCTGTTCTCGCAGAGCCTGACCCTGCTCAGCACGCCGGCGCTGTACGTGATCTTCTCGTGCCTGGCCGAGCGCTGGAAGGCGCGGCGCGCGCGCAGGCGTGAAGCGAAGCTCCTCAGGCGCGCACAGCGGGCCTGACTTCGGCAGCGCCGGGCCATGCCCGGCGGCCTTTCAGCAATCCGCGCTGCGCGCTCGCCGGGCATGGCGCGGCGCTACCGGCCTCTGGTGGGTGCGGACCGTTGGTCCGCACGCCGATGGCATTTGACGCGCTGTAACGAAAAGAGAACAATTCTCATCCAGCCATGGTCCTGCGCCCCCTTGTGGCGCCCCGCTGCCGTCCCCGGCACGCCTGCGTGATCCCAGCCACCGACCTTTCCCCCCTGCATGGGCGGATGGCCCGTGGCCGCCCGCCGAGGATCTCCATCGATGTTGCCGATTCGCTCCCCCCGCCTGGCCGTACTGGCCGTCGCGCTGTCCGCCGCCTGCACTGCACACGCCGAAGCCCCGGCCGGATCCCGCAGCGCCACCGATCTGGACGCGGTCAAGGTCATCGCCGAGCGTACCCATACCGAGGCTGGCGCCCTCGGCGATCGCGCCCTGCGTGATACCCCGTTCGCGATCACCGCCGTCGGCCGTGAGCAGATCGAACAGCGCCAGGTCGTGTCGCTGGGCGAAGCCTTCCTGCTCGACCCCTCGGTCACCACCCAGGTCAGCGCCTATGCCAGTGGCTGGAGCTCGCCGATCCGCAACCGTGGCATCGACCTGAATTTCGACAGCTACCGGGTCAACGGTCTGCAGGTCTCGTCCTGGGGCACCGAATGGCCGCTGGAAGTGATGGAACAGGTCGACCTGCTGAAGGGTCCGGGAGGTTTCCTGTACGGCTTCGGCGCGCCGGGCGGCATCGTCAACTACATCACCAAGAAGCCGACCGACGTACCGACCTTCTCCGCCCAGCTCGGCTGGCGCGAGCAGGGCATCGTCAGCGGCGGCATCGACGTCGGCGGCCGCTTCGGCAACGAGCAGATGTTCGGCTACCGCTTCAACGCATACCAGGAAAAGGGCGAAACCTTCAACGGTGGCCATGTCGATCGCAAGGTCGGTGCACTGTCGCTGGACGCGCGCCTGAGCGATGCGCTCACCTGGACCTTCGACGGCGTGTTCCAGTCGCGCGACCTGCGCGAGGAATCACCGCAGTACTACTTCCGTGGCCTGACCTCACTGCCGCGGCCGATCGCCGGCGATGTCGACAACAGCGTGCCCGGCACCTACTACGACACCCGCTCCAGCCTGCTGTCCACCGCGCTGAACTGGCAGATCAACAGCGACTGGAAGGCCAGCCTGAGCTATGGCGTCACCACCTCGTGGAACGACGTCAACAAGATCTTCGCCTACATCGACGATACCAACGGCGACTACGCCGTCAACGTCTATGAGCTCGGCGGCAAGAGCGAGTGGAAGCTGGCGCAGGCACTGGTGCAGGGCCGCTTCGGCACCGGCCCACTGCAGCACCAGCTGGTGGCCGGTGTCAGCCACCAGACCGGGCTGGGCTGGGACCGTCCCTACGAGTTCAGCCTGATCGGCCGCGCCAACCTCTACCAGCGCCATGGCATCCGTCACGACGCGGTGGGTTCCCGGGTGATGACCCGCGGTGACGAGACCGTACAGCAGGCGGTGTTCGTCAGCGATACCGTCAATCTCGGCCATGGCTGGTCGGTGCTGGCCGGTTGGCGCTACAACGACTTCGAGACCAAGGGCGCCTACCACACCTATCCGGTCACCCCGACCTATGCGGTCATGTTCAAGCCCAGCGAGGCCGTCACCCTGTATGCCAGCTACATCGAGTCGCTGGAAGCAGGCAGCCGCGTAGGCAACAGCTACATCAATGCCGGCGATGTGCTCGACCCCACCATCAGCAAGCAGTACGAGATCGGCGCCAAGGTGGAAGCGAATCGCTGGAACGCGAATGTCGCTGCGTTCCGCCTGGAACGTGGCGCCAACATCGATCAGCTGACCGATGCAGGCAAGCGCCTGGTGCAGGATGGCATCACCCTGTACGAAGGCGTCGAAGCCAGCGCCGACCTGCACCTGACCGATGCGCTGACCGTGGGCGGTGGCGTGACCTGGCTGGACCCGACCTACGACAAGCTGTCACCGGGCAGCGCGGCGCAGGAAGGCAACCGTACCGTCGGTGCTGCGCGCTGGAGCGGCGTGCTGCACGCCACTTACCAGCTGCCGTGGGTGGAAGGGCTGGAGACCTATGCCGCCGTGCGCTACTACGGCGATGTCTGGTACGACGCCGACAACACCCTGAAGCTGCCCGACTACACCCTCGTCAACGCCGGCGTCGGTTACCGCCTGCTGGCCTCCGGCCATCCGGTGACCCTGCGTGCCAGCGTGGAGAACCTGGCCAACCGCAGGTACTGGTCCAATGCCGGCGTCGGCCTGCCGCGCACCTTCGCGCTCAGCGTGCGGTTCGACATGTAACGGGCCTCGGTAGCGCCCGGCCATGCCCGGCGGCTGCATGCCACGCCGCGCATGGCGCGGCGCTACCGGATTTCACGCGTGGCCCGTAATAATGGTGGCCGATCCTTTCGCCGAGCCTGCATGTCCGCACGCGAATCCCGCCTCAGCCGCCTGTGGGCCCACGAGAAGGCCAGCTATGGCCTGCGGGTGTTCATTGCCCTGACCGCGGCCATGGCCGTGTGCTGGCACCTGGATGCGCTGACCGCGCTGCCCGGCGTGTTCCTCGGCATCATCGCCAGTGCGATTGCCGAGACCGATGACAACTGGTGGGGCCGGACCAAGGCCGTGCTGCTGTCGCTGTTGTGCTTCTGCCTGGCAGCGGCCTCGGTGATCTGGCTGTTCCCCTGGCCGTGGATATTCATCGCGGCCCTGGCGCTGTCCACGTTCGGCCTGACACTGCTCGGTGCACTGGGCGAGCGCTACGCGTCCATCGCCCAGGCGACCGTCACGCTGGCCATCTACACCATGATCGGCCTGGAACAGCATGGCGCCCATGACCTGCACAGTGCGCTGGATGCGGTCAGCCACCTGCTTGCGGGTGCGGTCTGGTACGGGCTGCTGTCGATCCTGTGGACCACGTTGTTCGCCAACCGGCCGGTGCGCGAGCGCGTGGCCCGCCTGTACGTGGAACTGGGCCGTTACCTGCAGCTCAAGGCCGCGCTGTTCGAACCCGTACGCGAGGCGGACCTGCAGCGCCGCCAGCTCGACCTGGCCGAACAGAACCGTCGCGTGGTCGGCGCGCTGAACGAGGCCAAGACCGCGATCCTGGCGCGCTTTGGCCGCTCCGGACGGCCCGGCGTCAACTCCGGCCTGTACCTGCGCCTGTAYTACATGGCACAGGATTTCCATGAGCGCGCCAGCTCCTCGCATTACCCGTACGGCGCGCTGGTCGACGCGTTCTTCCACAGCGACGTGCTGTACCGCTGCCAGCGCCTGCTCGACCTGCAGGGCCAGGCCTGTGCACGGCTGGGCGAAGCGATCCGGCTGCGTCGTCCGTTCGTCTACGGCGAGAGCAACCAGCAGGCCGGGCGCGATCTGGCCGATGCCCTGGCCTACCTGCGCGACCAGCAACGCCCGCAGTGGCAGCGCCTGCTSKSCTCGCTGGASCTGCTSGKSCACAACCTGCGSAGCATCGAGCGCCGCCTGCTCGATGCCGAACGATCCGAAGCCAGCCTGGACAACGTCGACACCCGCCTGCGCGACAGCAACCCGCACACGCTGCGCGAAATGGGCGTGCGCGTGCGCCAGCAGCTCACCCCCGGCTCGGTATTGTTCCGCCATGGCCTGCGCATGGCGCTGGCACTGATCGCCGGTTTCGTTGCCATCCATCTGTTCAATGCACAGAACGGCTCGTGGGTCCTGCTGACCATCGTGTTCGTGTGCCGGCCCAGCTTCGGTGCCACCCGCCAGCGCCTGGCCCAACGAATCGTCGGTACGCTTGCCGGCCTGGTGCTGACCTGGGCGCTGCTGCAGCTGTTCCCAACGCTGGAGATCCAGCTGCTGATCGCATTGCTGTCGGCACTGCTGTTCTTCTTCACCCGTACCGACCGCTATCTGGTCGCCTCGGCCGCCATCACGGTGATGGCGCTGACCTGCTTCAACCTGATCGGCGACGGCTTCGTGCTGATCGTGCCGCGCATGGTCGATACGATCCTGGGGTGCGCGATCGCCGCAGCGGCCGCGTTCCTGATCCTGCCGGACTGGCAGGGTCGACAGCTGCACCGCGTGCTGGCGCGGGTGCTGGATACCGCCGCCCGTTATCTGGAATCGGTGCTGGGCCAGTACCGCAGCGGCATGCGCGACGACCTGGCCTACCGCATCGCCCGCCGCGACATGCACAACGCCGATGCCGCACTGTCCACCGCATTGTCGAACATGCTGCGCGAACCGGGCCACGTGCGCCGCAACCTCGATTCGGGTTTCCACTTCCTGGCGTTGTCCAACACCCTGCTCGGGCATCTGTCGGCGCTGGGTGCGCACCGCGACCAGGTCGACAGCTACGCGGGCGATCCACTCGCGCTGGCCGCTGGCGAGCGGGTGCGTAAAGCGCTGCAGCAGCTGGCATCGGCATTGACGGCGCAGCAGCCGGTGTCGGAGGAGGACAACGACGCCGATCGTGCGGTGGCCGCGGAACTGGAGCAGCTCGATGAGACGATGCCGCCGAAACTGCAGTTGATCCGCACGCAGATGGCGCTGGTGCTGCGGATGTTGCCGAAGGTGAGGGCAGCGGCCAATGGCGCGGTGCGCGGCCTGGCCTGAGCGGACGGCATCCACGCATGGCGTGGATCTACTGGAGYGGTATTCGGGCGTGACCCTGTCGGCCGTGCAACATCGTGTTGCGTGCACGGGGGCATTGCGATCACGCCCCGACGCCGATACTGCGGTGTCGCCCACGCAGGATCTCCCCCATGAAGATCGAACTCAACGACCGCACCGCACTGGTCACCGCCTCCACCGCCGGCATCGGTCTGGCCATCGCGCAGGGGCTTGCCGCCGCGGGTGCACAGGTCATCCTCAACGGCCGCAGTACCGACAGCGTGGAACGCGCACGTCAGCGACTGCTGGCTGCAATTCCCGACGCCAACGTGCTGGGCGTGGCCGCCGATCTGTCCGACGCCCGCGGGGTCGACGCGCTGCTGGCCGGCCTGCCGGGCAACGTCGACATCCTGGTCAACAATGCCGGCATCTTCGGCCCGCAGGACTTCTTCGAGACCGACGATGCCACCTGGGAGCAGTACTGGCAGACCAATGTCATGTCCGGCGTGCGCCTGTCGCGCGCCCTGCTGCCGGCGATGGTCGACGCCGGTTGGGGCCGCGTGCTGTTCATCTCCTCCGAATCAGCACGCAACATTCCTGCCGACATGATCCATTACGGCGTCAGCAAGACCGCGCAGCTGTCGTTGTCGCGCGGCCTGGCCAAGCGCGTGGCCGGCAGCGGCGTCACCGTCAATGCGGTGCTGCCCGGCCCGACGTTGTCCGATGGCTTCGCAACGATGTTCGAAGAAGAGCGTGCACGCACCGGCAAGCCGCTGGAACAGATCGGCCGTGAGTTCGTGATGGCCCATCGCCCTGCATCGGTGATCCAGCGCGCGGCCACGGTCGAGGAAGTGGCCAACATGGTGGTCTACCTCGCCTCACCGCAGGCGTCGGCCACCTCCGGCGCAGCGCTGCGGGTCGATGGCGGCGTGGTCGACGATATCGTGTGAGCGTTGGTGGGGTGTGTGGACCAACGGTCCGCACCTACCGCATCCCTGCCTGACAGGCAGGGATGCTAGGCTGCGCCGGTCCAAGGAGGTTCCATGTCCGGTCACAACCAGTTCGCCCTGCTGCGCCAGCGCCGTTTCCTGCCGTTCTTCATCGTGCAGGGGTTGGGTGCCTTCAACGACAACGTGTACCGGCAGGCGATCATCGGCCTGCTGTTCTACCTGGGCGTGGCCGAGAGCGAGCGCACGCTCTACACCAACCTGGCGCCGGCGCTGTTCATCCTGCCCTACTTCCTGTTCTCCGCCCTGGCCGGGCAGATCGCGGAAAAGCTGGAGAAGTCGCGGCTGATCGTGATCACCACCACCATGGAGATCGTGATCATGACGCTGGCTGCGGTGGGCTTTCTCACCGAGAGCCTGCCGGTGCTGCTGGTGGCCCTGTTCTGCACGGGCCTGCAGTCCACCCTGTTCGGCCCGGTGAAGTACTCGGTGCTGCCCTCGGTACTGCGTCCGGAAGAACTGACCGGTGGCAATGGCCTGGTCGAGATGGGCACGTCGATGTCGATCCTGACCGGCATGATCGTCGGCGGCCTGGTGTTCACCCTGGCAGGCACCCATGGCCCGATCGTGGCCGCCACCTCTGTCATCGCGCTGGCGATCTGCGGCAACCTGGCCGCGCGCATGATCCCCAAGGTGGATGCCGGCGCCCCGGACCTGAAGATCAACTGGAACCCGATCCCCGAATCGCTGGCCGTGCTGCGCATGGCCAGGAAACAGAAGGCGGTACGCAACGCCATCCTCGGCGTGTCCTGGTTCTGGTTCGTCGGCACCATCCTGACCGCGCAGCTGCCGTCCTATGCGGTCACCAACCTCGGTGGCGAGCCCACCCTGTACATCTTCGCCCTGGCGCTGTTCTCGGTCGGCACCGGTGTCGGTTCGCTGCTGTGCGAAAAGCTGTCGGCGCGCACGGTGGAGATCGGCCTGGTGCCGCTGGGTGCGTTCGGCATGACCGCCTTCCTGCTGGACCTGTACTTCGCACGCGCCGGTGAGGCCACCGCGCAAGGCCTGTCGGTCACCCAGTTCGTGCACCAGGCCGGCAGCATCCGCATCATCATCGACCTGCTCGGCATCGGCCTGTTCACCGGCTTCTTCGTGGTGCCGCTGTTTGCTTTGATCCAGAGCCGCACGCCGAAATCGGAGATGTCGCGCGTATTCGCCGCGCTGAACATCCAGAACTCCGGCTTCATCGTCGCTGCGGCCGTACTCGGCCTGCTCACCCAGCGCCTGCTCGGCTGGACCATCCCGCAGCTGTTCCTGGCACTGGCCATCGCCAATGCCGTGGTGGCGATCTACATCTTCACCATCGTCCCCGAATTCCTGATGCGCTTCCTCAGCTGGGTGATGGTGCGCACGCTGTACCGGCTGCGCCCGCACGGCATCGAAGCGAACGTGCCCGATGAGGGCGCCGCGCTGCTGGTCTGCAACCACGTCAGCTACATGGACGCGCTGATCCTGTCGGCGACGATCCCGCGCCCGGTGCGCTTCGTCATGTACTACAAGATCTTCAACATCCCGGTCATGCGCTGGATCTTCCGCACCGCCAAGGCGATTCCGATCGCCGGTGCGCGCGAAGACCCGGCCCTGATGCAGCGCGCGTTCGATGAAGTCGACGCCGCACTCGCCGAGGGCGAGCTGGTATGCATCTTCCCGGAAGGCGCACTGACCCGCGACGGCACGATGGCAGCGTTCAAATCCGGCGTGGAGAAGATCCTCGAACGCCGTCCGGTACCGGTGGTGCCGATGGCCCTGCGCGGCATGTGGTCGAGCATGTGGAGCCGCCGCGATACCCGTCTGGGCCGCATGCGCGTGCCGCGCCGGTTCCGGGCGACAGTGGAGGTGGTCGCCGCCCCGGCGGTGGATGGCCATTCAACCGATGCCGCCGCCCTGGAAGCGCAGGTCCGCACCCTGCGCGGCGACCTCGCCTGACGCAATCGCCCCCATCCGGGGGCGATGACGGTACGCTGCCTACGCCACCGTCCAAGGGCGATACGAGGCCTGACGGGGCTGAAAACGCATACATGCGTCGTTGGTTGCGGTAGATTACGCACCCACAGGGGGGAGGTTCGGCCCGTTCACACGGCCGACCACCAAGGAATGGAGTCTTGCTTTGAATCAACCGCCACCGCTCAGCCGTCCGGTCTACATCCCCAACCATCTGGTCTGGGCGATCCTGACGACGCTGTTCTGCTGCCTGCCGTTGGGCGTGGTGTCGATCGTGTATGCCGCCCAGGTCGATGGTCGCAATGCGGCCGGTGACCTGCCGGGGGCCTATAGCGCGTCGCGCAAGGCGGGCTGGTGGGCGGTGGCTTCGGCCGCGGCCCTGCCGGTCCTGTTGCTGTTGTGGTTCGGGCTGTTCGGCGGCTTGGCCGCGCTGGGCGCTCTATCCGACCTTTGATTCACCACCACCACCCATCGAGGAGCTTGAACCATGAACACCACCACTGCGCAGGTCCCCAACAATCTGGTCTGGGCCATCCTGTCCACCCTGTTCTGCTGCCTGCCGGCCGGCATCGTGTCGATCGTCTACGCCGCGCAGGTCAACGGCAAGCTGGCTGCCGGCGACGTCGCCGGTGCCCGTGATTCGGCCGACAAGGCCAAGAAGTGGGCCATCTGGTCGGCCATCGCTGCCGTTGTGGTTGGCGTCCTGTACTTCATCATCATCATGGCCGTTGGCGGCCTGGGCGCCCTGAGCGGCGGCAACGGCAGCTACTGATGCCCGCGACGGGGTCCGGCCATGCGCCGGATCCCGCCCCCGCATGTCCGCACTTCCTGCTCGTTCCCGACTCACCCGCTGGGCTCCGCTGCTGGCCGCGTCCGGCCTGGCTGCGGGTGCCGCCGTGGTCCTGCGCCACGTCAATCCGTATGTCTCCGGCAATCCGCTGCCGGGCTGTCCGCTGTACGCACTGACCGGCTTCTACTGCCCCGGCTGCGGCAGCACGCGCTGCCTGTACTCACTGGTCCACTTCGACCTGCCCGGCGCGATGGCGATGAACCCGTTGCTGGTCATCAGCCTGCCCTTCCTGTTCCTGATGCTGCTCAACACCGCCGGCGTACGCCCGCGCGTGCTTGATCCACTGATGCGGGTACTGGCCAGCCCCACGTTCTGGCTGTGGCTGCTGCCCGGCTATGCCGTGCTGCGCAACCTGCCGTGGGCTCCGTTCACCGCGCTGGCCCCGGTGTAGGTTTCCAGCCAACGGCGCAGCCCCTCGTGGTGGGCGGCGTTTGAAGGCAGAAGCCCTGGGGTGGCCGGGCGGGATGGGTTTGCGGGGGACGCCGTGAATCCCCAGACCGGCCCAGCCGCTGGCGGCTGGGCGTTCGGGCGCTTGCGAAGCAGTGCTTCGCAATCAAAGCGCCCTCACCCCTGGAGGCTTGTCCGCGGCATCCATGCCGCGGACACCCCCCGCAAACCCATCCCGCCCGGCCACGGACAATTTCCGTGCGCGTCCACCACGGAAAAGAAAGAGAAGATCAAAAGCCGAAGCGGGTCGCTCCGCTCGGCATCCACGCATGGCGTGGATCTACTGGCCGTCATCGGAAACTGTCGGGGGTGGGGCGGCGTGGGGCTGCAGAACCGTTGGCGCCATGGATGGCGCCATCGAGCCCCCATGGATGGGTTAACGGCGTGTCCTGCAGCCCCACACCCCCCACCAAACCCACAGAAATCCAGAGCCGCTGTTGCAGTTGCAGTTGCTTCCAGCGGGTGCAGGGCGGCAAGCCCTGCAGAAAAGCACAACTAGGTCACCCAGCCCGCGATCACCAGCAGGGCCAGCACCGCCAGCCACAGCAGCAGCATCCGCCACACCAGGCTCATCGCATCCCGCAGGTCCGGCAACCGCTGCCACACCGGCAGCAGGCCCGCTTCGGTGTAATCGTGAGCGTCCTCGCGCAGCTCGGCATTGACGCTGGCACGCGCCACCGCACCCAGGAAACCAATGCCACCGGCCAAGCGCTCACCATGCGCCTGGCGCCATGCCTTCCAGGCCGTGTCGAAGTTGCCGACCAGGGCCATCGAGAACGCCATCAACTGCGCCACCGGCCACTCGATCCAGCCCAGCAGCCGCTGTGCCAGCGCCAGCGGCTCCACCGGCACGCGCGCACGCATCGGGCTTTCCGCCATCAGTGCCAGCAGGCGATAACCGAGAGCCCCCACCGGGCCCAGCAGCAGGAACCAGAACAGCACCGCGAACCAGCGCCGCAGGGCGTTGAGCACGGTCGCCTCGACCAGTGAAGGAACATCCTCACGCAGGCTGCCACCGGCCGGCTGCAGGTTGCGTACCGCCGCCTGCCGGGTCGGCGCATCGTCGGCATCGATGATCGCCTCGATGTCGCGGTCCAGATCGCGCGGGCCCCAGCACCAGGCCAGCACGGCCACGCCCAGCAGCAGCGCCGGAAGGCCGAACAGCACCCCGCGCAGCAGCCAGGCGACCAGCGCCATCAGCAGCAGTGGGGGTACGATCGCCAGCGCCACGCCGGCGGCCCCCTGCCAGGCCCGACCACCGCGCGCGTCCAGCCAGCCCAGCCAACGCCGGAAGCCGTCGAAACGGCGCAGCGACGCGGCAGCGGCCGGGGCGACATGGCCAAGGGCCAGTGCCACCAACACGGCGACCAGGGTGGTGAACATGGCAGGTCTCCCTACGAGCGAGCGTTCGGCGTCGCTACCTTACCTGTCGCAGCGTCGCCGTCAGCGGTGAACCGTACTGTAACCGGCAGCGTGTTCAGGTGGCGGCAATGCTGGCACCGCCGGATGCCGGTTGCTGGCGGTACCAATGCTCGATCAGGCCCCGCGAAATGGAAATCGGCGGTGACAGACGGATGCCTTCTCCATCGTCCTCGACGTCACGCGCGAGGGCCGCGCCAACTTCCTCGGCGCTGAACCAGCGCGCGTCTTCCAGTTCGCCATCCACGGTCGGCACGTCGTCGTGTGCCTGCGCACGGAATCCGACCATCAATGCGCCGGGGAACGGCCAGGGCTGCGAGCCCAGGTACTGGCAGGCGGTCACCCGCACCTTGCTCTCTTCGTGCACTTCGCGCGCTACGGTCTGCTCGAAGGTCTCGCCCGGCTCGACAAAGCCGGCCAGCACCGAATAGCGGCGCGGCGCCCAGTTGGACTGGCGGCCCAGCAACAGCCGGCCCTGGTTTTCAACCGCGACGATCACGGCCGGGTCGACGCGCGGATAGTGTTCGGTCGCGCACTGCGGGCAGCGGCCGACGAAGCCCCCCCGGGCGAACGTCACGGCGCTGCCGCAGACACCGCAGAAGCGGGTACGCGATTGCCAGTAGGACATGCCACGGGCGTAGCTGAAGGCGGTCGCATCGGCCACGGTCCATAGCAGCGCGGCCTGGCGCAGATCGAGCCGGCGTGGCGCGGTGACCGTCACGCTGGCCGCTTCCACCGAGAACCACGCCTGCTCGCCACGCAGGCCGAGGAAAATCGCGACACCCGGCCCGCCACCGACATCGGCGCCGGTCAACGCCAGCGGCTGGTCGTCATCACCGGTGAAGGCGGTGCCGTCCTGGTCCAGGACAAGAATGCGCGCATCGGGCCACAGGCGCGCCAGAGCATCGGCATCTTCGCGCATGGCATCGGCGCGCTCCAACGGTTCACCCACGAAGGCAAAACCGGAAAGCGGCGAAGGAGAATTGAGCATCCAGCTAGCCTGCCGCCAATCACGGCAGGTGGCAAGCCGCAGACTGTGCAGAAACCCGCCTGTGGTTGCAGTAACGGTCATCCACGCATGGCGTGGATCCAGCGAAGGCAGCGCGCGGGGTGCATGCCCCACGCCCTGCAATTACATGCTGAAACTGCTGCCGCAGCCGCAGGTGGTCTTGGCGTTCGGATTGCGGATCACGAACTGCGCACCGGTCAGGCTCTCGGTGTAATCCACTTCGGCACCCATCAGGTACTGCAGGCTGAGCGGATCGACCAGCAGGGTGACCCCGCTGGTCTGCACCGCCAGGTCATCGCCGGCACGGTTCTCGTCGAACTCGAACCCGTACTGGAAGCCCGAACAGCCGCCACCCTCGATGTACACACGCAATGACAGGTCGGGGTTGCCCTCGTCCTGGATCAGTTCCTTGACCTTGGCCGCAGCGGCCTCGGTGAAGTTCAGCGGCCGATCCAGCGACTGGTAGTCGGGCGCGGCGGCCGGCGTGGCGCCGGGGAGGGAGACGAGCGTGTTCATGGGCTCAGCATGGGGGCGCCGGCGCTGGCTTTCAAGCCATCGCCTCGGCCAGCTTGCGGCGGGCGGCGGTGTCGCCCTTGCCGTCAGCGGACGCTTCGCCTTCCGGCGCCGGCAGGGCCTGCATCGGGGCGCTGGCATGGATCAGCCGGCCGTTCAGCTGGGCACCCGCATTCATTTCCACCACTTGGTAGTGAACATTGCCGTTGACCCGCGCACTCGGGGTCAGTTCGACCTTCTCGGTGGCATGGACATCGCCGTCCAGGCGGCCACTGATGACCACCACTTGGGCGCGGATCTCGCCTTCGATCACGCCATGCTCGGCGAGGGTCAGGGTCGCCGCGCTGGCGCCCTCCTGGGCAATCACCTTGCCGTGGATGCGACCTTCCACGTACAGGCCACCACTGAATTCCACATCGCCACGGATCACCACCTGGTTGCCGATCAGGGCATCCACCACCAGTTGGCCATCACGGCTGGATTTGCTGCTTCCGAACATCTGCCTACTCCCCTTTGCTGGCCGGTGCGCCGGCCTGTTTCCAGTCGAATACCTGCGTGGTGCCCCCCGCACCACTCCCCAATGTCACCTTCACCCGTTGCGGGGTGAAGTCAGCCGGCAGCATCACGCTGCCGGTGAGCTGCTGGAAGTACCGGAACGAGTAATCCTGTCCCGGCACCTTGCTGCGCTGGTGCAGCTCGTCCCAGCTGATGGTGGCCAGCTTGCCGTTCTTCACGCCTTCCACCGTGAAACGCATCTGCCCTTGGCTGATCGCTCCGCGGTTGAGGTTCTGCGTCAGCACCACGCTGTACTGCCAGGTGCCGGCCGATTCCGGGCTGAATTCAATCGAATGGGTGTTCAGGCCCTTGCGCTGGCTGGTCGAGCCCACCAGGCGTTCGTAGAAGGCGACGTCAGCGCGCAGGCCGGCGATCTCTTCATCGCGCTCGGCCAACGAGGACTGCACTTCGTTGTTGGCGGCGCGGCTGATGCGGTCCGACGCTTCCAGCGTGGCCTGCTTCTGGCGCAGTTCGGTCAGCTGCGTCTGCAGCGTATCGGCGCGCTTCTCGGCAGCCTGCACGCGCTGGCCCTGTTCACCGCGCGGCGTGCCCAGCCAGCAGCCACCCAGCACCGCAAGCACCAGGCTGAGCAGCCAGATGCCGGCGATCACCAGCAGGCGACGGCGGTCGGCGGGTGGTTGCGCGGCACCGGGAAGGCGGACCTGCACGCGCATGGGAGGGCGGTTGTTCATGGGTAGTCTCCGTGGCAGCGCCGAAGCGCCGCCAGTACGGCCCCTGGGGCAAACGACGGGCTAGTGTATGACAGGAACGGCAGGTTTCCCCGGTGCCGGCCGGTACCAGGCGGTGGCATTCAGCCACTCCATGGTCGATAGTGTGGCACCCCGCACAGTTCCGCCGCCGGAGCCCGCCATGACCGAAGCCCACCTGTTCGTGATCGGCATCCTGCTGGCCTGGCTGGCCGGCATCCGCGTTTACCTCACCGTATTCGGCGTCGGCATCGCCGGCCTGCTCGGCTGGGTCGACCTGCCACCGGCGCTGCAGGCCACCGAGTCGTGGTGGGTGCTCGGCACGTCGGCGGCGCTGGCCATTGCCGAATTCTTCGCCGACAAGATTCCCGGCGTGGATTCAGCCTGGGACCTGGTGCAGACCCTGGCGCGCGTGCCCGCCGGCGCTTTCCTCGCGGCAGCGACACTGTCGCCCGATGGCGACCTGGGCACCGGTGCACTGGTCGCCGGCGCGGGCGTTGCGCTGGCCAGCCATGGCCTGAAGGCCGGCACCCGCGCCCTGCTCAACACCTCACCGGAACCGGCCAGCAACTGGGTCGCCTCTGCGGCCGAAGATACCGTGGTGATCGGCGGCTTGGCGCTCGCGCTGGCGCATCCATGGATCGCGCTGGTGGTGGTGCTGGCCTGCAGCCTGGCCGGCGCATTGCTGGTCTGGCTGGTCTGGCGCACCCTGTGGAAAAGCGTGCGCTGGTTGGCACGTGGCGGCAGCGACGACGGACAACGGCAACCGCGTACCGGCTGATCGGCTGGCTTGTCGCATAATGGCCGCGAACACCAGGAGCATCGATGGCCGCAAACGAATCCGTCGCGGGCCCCCGCCCGGGACGCGCTGAAACCCCTCCGGCCGATCATTGGCAACGTTGGGCCGCCCCCTCGGCTGCGGCAACGCCTGCCGAAGCAGTACTGGCGGTGTCAGAGGCACCCGCCCTGTCGGTGCCCGGCGACGGCGCGCGACTGGCGGCTCCGCCGCCCCTGCCCTCCACCGCCGCACTGCCCGAGGCGGGCAACAGTGACATCCCGCCTGTCGATGCCGACTCGCCCTACCGCGTGCTGATCGTCGAAGACGATCGTGCCCAGGCGCTGTTCGCACAGAGCGTGCTGCATGGCGCCGGCATGCAGGCAATCGTGCTCGGCGATGCCGATGGCGTGCAGCAGGCCATCCGCGAGCAACGCCCTGACCTGATCCTGATGGATCTGCACCTGCCCGGGCTGGATGGCATGCGGCTGACCGCGATGATCCGCCAGCAGCCCGGCATGCAGCTGCTGCCAATCGTCTTCCTCAGCGGCGACCCGGATCCGGAGCGCCAGTTCGAAGTGCTCGACTGCGGTGCCGACGATTACCTGAGCAAGCCGATCCGGCCGCGCCACCTGATTGCCGCGGTGGCCAACCGTATCCGCCGCGCACGCGCGCAGGCAGCGACCCTGCCCGGTGCCAACGGTGCACCGGCCACCAGCAACCCGGAAACCGGGCTGCCCACGCGCCACCACGTGCTGCAGCAACTCAACGCGACGCTGGCCCAGCACGACCGCGGTGGCGTGTTCTTCGTGGAAATCTCCAGCGCGCTGGGCCTGCGCGAGCGCTATGGCTATGCGGCCTTCGAGCGGCTGATGGTGCAGGCCGGGCAACGCCTTGCCGAGGCTGGCCATCCGCACCTGCTGGCGCGCCTGAACGACAACAGCTTCCTGCTGCTGGCGCGCAACGCCGATGAGGACAGCCTGGAAGCGATCGCCGGCACCCTGCGTGAGCAGCTGTCCGCGCGCGCCTTCGTGATACGCGACGACGAGTCGGTACACCTGCGTGGCGTGGTCGGCTACGCGCCGCTGTCGCCGGGTTTCGACGATGCCAGCAGCGCCCTGGAAGCAGTCGAACGTACCACCCTGCAGGCACGCCTGCTCAGCGCCGGCGTTGCCGGCCACGTGCATCGCCAGGTCACGACCGAGCAGGAGCACCTGGCGTTGCTGGAAGGCCAGCTCGAGCTCGCTTACCAGCCGATCGTCGCCGTCGCCGGCGGCAGCAGCGCGCAGTACCAGTTGCTGCTGCGCCTGCGCCGGACCGATGGCAGCGTGCTGACCGCCGGCCAGGTGATTCCGGCAGCCGAGGCGGCCGGCCGCATCGCCGACCTCGACCAGCAGGTGCTGGAGCATGCGATGGGCCTGCTCGACCTGTATCGCCACGCCACCCAGCCGCTGAACCTGTTCGTCTCGCAGTCGCTGCGTACCCTGCAGCGCGATGCCTTCGCCGACTGGCTGCTGGAGTCACTGCAGCAACGCCGCCTGCCCGGCAGCGCGCTGGTGATCGACGTGCGCCTGCCCGATGCACTGATCCACACCGTGCCGTTGCAGCAGTTCTGCCAGCGCATGGCCAGCGTCGGCGTGCGCTTCTGCCTGAGCCAGTTCGAACCGGGCAGCGAAGCCCTGGCGCTGCTCACCCAGCTGCCACTGTCGTTCGTGCGCATGGCCGCACGCTTTTCCAGCAGCCACTCCAACCCCGATACGCGCGAAGAACTGCGCCGATCGATCGAGCAGGCGCATGCAGCCGGCCTGCAGATCATCGGCCAGCAGATCGAGGACCCGCAGGCAGCGGCCGCGATGTGGGTCGGCGGTGTCGATTACATCCAGGGCAACATGGTGCAGTCGGCCGGCAGCGACCTGAACTTCGACTTCCACAACGCGGTGCTCTGAGTGTCACCGACGGTCGCGCTGTTGGCGGTGCTGGCGCTGGCCATCGTCGCCCTGCTGGTACTGGGCCTGCGATTGCGTTCGCGCAATCGCGCGCTGGCGGCACTGCAGCGCGAACGCATCACCCTGACCAGTGAACGCGACCAGCTGCGGCGCACCACCGAGCGCCAGGGCCAGCTGGAACATCAGCTGCTGCAGGCCAAGCAGGCTGCAGAAGCAGCCGTGCTGGCCAAGGGCGAATTCCTGGCCACCATGAGCCATGAAATCCGCACGCCGCTCAACGGCATCCTGCCCATGCTGGAGCTGATTGCCCGCGGCCCGCTCGGCGAAGACCAGCGGCAGATGCTGGCCACCGCCTCGGCCAGCTCGCAGCAGCTGCTGCGCATCGTCGATGACATCCTCGATTACTCGCGCCTGGAAGCCCAGGCGCTGGAGCTGGAGATCACCAGCTTCAACCTGCGCGAACTGCTCGATGGCGTGGTGCAGCTGCTGCAGCGCGCCGCCGAGGCCAAGGGCCTGACGTTGAGCCTGCAACTGGATCCGGCCGTGCGCCTGCCGGTACGCGGCGACCCGGTGCGCCTGCGCCAGGTCCTGGGCAACCTGCTGGCCAATGCCATCAAGTTCACCGCACGCGGCCAGGTGCAGTTGCGCGTGCAGCGGCTGGGCGAAGGCCCCGCCCAGCACCAGCTGCGTTTCGAAGTGGTCGACACCGGCATCGGCATCGATGAGGCCCTGCAGGCGCGGCTGTTCCAGTCCTTCAGCCAGGCCGACGCGTCCACCACCCGCATCTACGGTGGCACCGGCCTGGGCCTGGCCATCTGCAAGCGCATCACCGACCTGATGCATGGCGATATCGGCGTGCACTCCACCCCAGGCCAGGGCGCAACCTTCTGGTTTGAAATACCGCTGCTGAAGGTTCCCGGCGACCTGCCGGCGCTGGCCCGCTCGCCGGCAGCGCTGCTGCTGTACACCGCCGATGCACAGCTGCAGCCACGCGTCGAACGCATCGCCGCGCACCACGGCCTGCAGGTGCAGCCGCTGGCCAGCATTGATGAGGCAATGGAACGCCTGCGCGCAGCACCACGCCCGGGCCAGAGCACACCGGCATGGTTGCTGGTCGACGCGCGCCACCGCCGCAATGGCGAGGTGGCCCTGCAGCGCGCCTTGGCCGAGCGCGGTGCCGACGACGCACTGCAGGTGCTGTGGCTGCAGGATGATCCGGTTGCAGCACGGCCGCGCCAGCAGCAGCTGCACAGCACATTCAACGATGCCGACCTGCACGCGCTGCTGGCGCAGCCAACCGCTACCGCGCGACCCGCAGCCCTGCTGGCCAACGCCGAAGACGCCAGGCCGGCCGCCGCGCTGCCACCGCTGGATCTGCATGTGCTGCTGGTCGAAGACAACACGGTCAACCGGATGGTGGCCGAGCACCTGCTGCGGGTCTTCCAGTGCCGGGTGCGCAATGCCGCCGACGGCGAGCAGGCCCTCGCACTGCTGCGCGCAGGTGGAATCGACGTGGTGCTGATGGATTGCCAGATGCCGGTGCTCGACGGCTACAGCGCGACACAGCGCTGGCGCAGGGAGGAAGCCGAAGCCGGGCGCACGCGGTTGCCGATCATCGCGATGACCGCCAACGCCATGGCCGGTGATCGCGAACGCTGCCTGCAGGCGGGCATGGACGACTATCTTTCCAAGCCGATCACGCGTGAAGCGCTGCATGCGCTGCTGCAGCGCTGGGGCCGGGTTTCCGTGGATCGCGGACATGCACCGCTGCCGGAACCCGTGCAACCTGCCGCAACCCCGAGCGTGCCCGACGGCGAAAGCCTGGACGATGAACGAACGCGCGCGATCCCGATTCCACAGCCGGTGCTTGATCGCAGTGTGCTGGATGAACTGCAGGCGGTGATCGGCGATGCCGCCGCGCAGATCGTAACGGTGTTCCTGGAAGATGCACCGCAGCTGGTGCAGCAGCTGCAGCAGGCGGCGCAGGGCAACGACATCGAACGCCTGCAGGCGCTGTCGCACAGCCTGAAATCCTCCAGCGCCAACGTCGGCGCGCTGTCGCTGTCAGCGGTGGCGCGGCGGATCGAACTCGAAGCCCGCAGTGGCAGCCTGCAGCGCCCTGCCGTGGCAGTGGCGCTGCTGGTGGCGGAGTTCGCCCGCGCGCGCGTGGCGCTGACCGGCTACCTCGCCGGCCAGGCCCGTTGAATCACTCTTCGAGCTTGCTCAGCAGGTACTTCGGCTCACCGATGCGCTCGATCAGCTCCAGCTGGGTTTCCAGCCAGTCGATGTGCTCTTCCTCGGAGTCGAGGATCTTCACGAACAGCTGGCGGCTGACATAGTCGCCGACCGAATCGGCATAGGCCACGGCCTCGCGCAGGGTGACTACGCCATCGCGTTCCAGCGACAGATCGCACTGCAGGATCTCGGTCGGGTTCTCACCGATGCGCAGCTTGCCCAGCGCCTGGAAGTTCGGCAGGCCTTCAAGGAACAGGATGCGATCGGCAAGCATGTCGGCATGCTTCATTTCCTCGATCGATTCCTTGTACTCGTGTTCGGCCAGTTCCTTGATGCCCCAGTTCTTGAGCATCTTGGCGTGCAGGAAGTACTGGTTGATCGCGGTCAGCTCGTTGTAGAGGACCTTGTTGAGGAATTCGATGACCTTGGTGTCGCCCTTCATGGGGATGCTCCTGCACGCTGAAATCGCGGGCACTGTAGCGCCTTGCGCGCGCGCGTGAAGGAACGCGAATCGTGCGCATTGGCCACTGCGGCCAGCAATGAAGACCAGGAGAGCGTGGCGTCAACGCGCCGCGAAACGACTCAGGCGACCTGCGCCAGGCCCAACACCGGCAACGGCAGATCGTGGGTGGCACGCGCCTTGGCCAGCAGTTCGCCGGCCATGTCCAGGCAGGAACCGCAGGTGGCGCCGCATCCGGTGCGCATGGTCAGCTCGGCCACCGACGTGACGCCATGGCTGGCGGCTTCGCGGATCTGGTGGTCAGTAACACCGTTGCRGATGCAGACGTACACGGGCGGGAACCAGGGCAGCAGGCCAGTAGCGGCCTGGTCGCTATTCCAATGGAAACGAGAATGGTTGTCAATCAGAGACCTGAACCATTCTCGATACGGTTCAGAGTACCGTCGGATCCACACGGTACGAGGCGGCTACAGGGACAACAGCCCAAGCGCCAGCACCGGTGTACTGAAGAAGACGATCAGCCACTGCACACCACCACCTGCCGCTCTCACCCGCAGCAGGTAGTCCGCCAGGAACAGCGCACCCGCACAGGTCGCGAAGGCGAGGCAAACGCCCAGCCCAAGCGGCATCCATGCGATGTCGCCGAGGACCACCGCGCTCAACAACAGCCAGGAGAGGCTTGCCAGACGGACAGCCAGTTGCTGCCGGAAATACCCGGCAGACGTGCGTTGCGACCGTTCGGCCCGCTCTTTGCGCAACCTGCCCGTCAAACGGCTCCCGGTTCACCCTTTGCTTTCCGCGGCCAGTACCCGCCGCGCATGGGCGTGCGCTTCCTGGGCCTGTCGTGGCCGGCCGCGTGGCCTGGCATCCAGGCCTCGGCAGCGCTCTTGGGCATGGCACTGATGCCCTGCCCCGCCACCCCCTGGGCCAACGGCGCCAGATGTCGCAGGGCGCGCGCATAGACGCCACGCTTGAACACCACCACATGCTCCACCGGATACCAGAAGTCGACCCAGCGCCAATGATCGAACTCGGGCGAGTCGGTATGGTCCAGGCTGACGTGGGCTTCATCACCGGTCAGGCGCAGCAGGAACCAGACCTGCTTCTGGCCGATGCAGACCTGGCGTTCATTGCGGCGGATGGCACGCGCCGGCAGCTTGTAACGCAGCCAGCCCGGTGTCGCCCCAAGCACTTCAACGTGCTCCGGCAACAGCCCGGTCTCTTCCTGCAGTTCACGATACATGGCCTCGACAGGCGTCTCGTCGGTGTTCATGCCACCCTGCGGGAACTGCCAGCCATCCCGGCGCACACGTCGTGCCCAGAACACCTGCCCGTCCTGCCGCATCAGCACGATGCCGACGTTCGGTCGATAGCCGTCCGGATCGATCACGATGCGGACTCCTAAGAAAATCTACTGGTTGGGACTATCCCATGCCGTCTGTCGGGCCACAAGCACGATACAAAGGTGTTGACAGTCCTTGTACACATCAGCAGAATAGCGGGCTCACCAAGGCTATGTAGCTC
>NZ_JBFTOJ010000056.1:0-23374 GCF_056397905.1 Stenotrophomonas sp. 05L414_2 | reverse complement strand
GTGTACCTGGGTCTGGAACTGCTGGCCCTGTGCTCCTACGCACTGGTTGCCAGCAACCGTGACAACGGCCTGGCCTCGGAAGCGGCGATGAAGTACATCGTGCTTGGTTCGCTGGCCTCGGGCCTGCTGCTGTACGGCATGTCGCTGATCTACGGCGCCACCGGCAGCCTGCACCTGGACGCCATCCAGGCCGCCATCCCGCACTCGGAAGAGCGCGTGCTGCTTGTCACCGGCGCGGTGTTCATGATTGCCGGCGTTGCCTTCAAGCTGGGTGCCGCACCGTTCCACATGTGGCTGCCCGACGTGTACCAGGGTGCCCCGGCGCCGGTCGCGCTGTTCATCAGCTCGGCGCCGAAGCTGGCCGCTTTCGGCATGGCCTACCGCCTGCTGGAAATGGGCGTGGGCCCGCTGTCCACCGAACTGCAGCTGCTGATCGCTGGCCTGGCCGCGGTCTCGCTGGTGATCGGCAACCTGATGGCCATTGCGCAGAGCAATCTCAAGCGCATGCTGGCGTTCTCCACGGTCTCGCATATCGGCTTCCTGCTGATGGGCATCGCCGGCGGCGGTTCGCAGGGCTATGCGGCCGCGCTGTTCTACGCCCTGGCCTACGCGATCATGTCGACTGCTGCTTTCGGCGCGATCATCGCGCTGTCGCGCGCCGGCTTCGAGGCCGAGAACATCGAGGACTTCAAGGGCCTGAACGCCCGCAACCCGTGGATGGCCGGCCTGGTGCTGTGCATCATGGCGTCGCTGGCGGGCATTCCGCCGTTCCTCGGTTTCTGGACCAAGCTGGCCGTGCTCGGCGCTGCCATCAATGGCGGCCTGCTGTGGCTGGCGATCCTGGGCGTGCTGTGTGCCGTGGTCGGCTGCTTCTACTACCTGCGTGTCATCAAGGTCATGTACTTCGATGAGCCGGTGGGCGAGGCCATGCCGCGCAGCAAGGATCGCGTGCTGGGTGTCGTGCTGGGCGTGAACGCACTGGCATTGCTGGCGCTCGGCCTGGCCTGGAACCCGATCATGGTCTGGTGCCAGCAGGCATTTGCGCATCTTGCATAAAAGTTGACACAAAGCTGCGCGATTCGTGTAATATACGCAGCTTGAGTTGTCACTGCAGCGGTTCAGCCAGAACATCGTTGCGGAGCGCCTCCCTCGCCAGAGTGAGGCAGCGGTTCAAACACTTCCGGTGCGGGGTGGAGCAGTCTGGCAGCTCGTCGGGCTCATAACCCGAAGGTCGCAGGTTCAAATCCTGCCCCCGCTACCAACACATCGAATCGGCGCCAACCAATTCGATGAATGAGGAAAAGCTTGCAGGTTTTGAAGTTATCCCTCATAATTCCGCTTCTGATGCGGGGTGGAGCAGTCTGGCAGCTCGTCGGGCTCATAACCCGAAGGTCGCAGGTTCAAATCCTGCCCCCGCTACCAAGTAAAGAATGCGCCTTCGAAGCTTTGCTTCGAGGGCGTTTTTCTTTGCGGCTTCCGCCGATCCGCCGGGCATGGCCCGGCGCTACCATCGCGCGGTCACCCGCTAGCGCCGGGCCATGCCCGGCGAGTGCAGCGGAGGGTTTCAGGACGGCCGCAGCCTTGCACCAGAGCGGTGCAGGGGCTATCATCAGCGGCCTAGAAGTACCCCTGACGGCGGCGCTCCCCATCGGAGATCCACCCGGAAGGAGGGCCGCAGCACGCTTGTTCAGCGCGTTGCAACCGGAATCCAGTCACCGGAGTCTTTCCGGAAAAGGGGCCCAGCGGGCCCTTCGTCGTTTTCGGGGCGTCATGTTTCCATGCTGGCCAAGGCCGGCACCCAACCAAGAGATCAAGGCAGGCTGTGAGCGACAAGGCAACCGACATCGCGAATCTGCTCGCCCCGACCGTTGTGTCGCTGGGCCTGGAGCTGCTGGGCGTTGAGTATCTGCCGGCCCCCGGCGGTGCGACCCTTCGCCTTTACATCGACGTGCCGCTGGCGGAACAGCCGGAGCGCATCATCAATGTGGACGACTGTGAGCGGGTAAGCCGCGAAGTGTCCGCACAGATGGACGTCGAAGACCCGATCAGCGGCAATTACACGCTGGAAGTGTCTTCGCCGGGCGTGGATCGCCCGCTGTTCAACCTGGAGCAGTTCGGTCGTCACCTCGGCGAATCGGCCAAGGTCACCCTGAAGCTGCCGCAGGAAAACCGTCGTCGCCTGCAGGGTCGCATCGAAGCGATCGATGAGGCGCAGGGCAGCATCACCTTCATCGTCGACAACGCCGCACTGGTGGTGTCGGCCGACAACATCGACAAGGCGCGGATCATGCCTGACTGGGTGGCGCTGGGGCTGGCCCCGAGCAAGCCGACCGGTCCGGCACCGAAGCGTCCGAAGCCGAACAAGAATTCTTCTTCCAACGAGCCGGCGGCAAAGAAGCCGCGCGCGGAGTGAGCCAATGAGCAAGGAACTGTTGCTGGTAGTGGACGCGGTCGCCAACGAGAAGGGCGTGCCGCGTGAAGTGATCTTCGATGCCATCGAGGCCGCCCTGGCCTCGGCAGCGAAGAAGCGCTATCCCGACGAGGAAGTGCTGACCCGCGTGGTCATCGACCACAAGGATGGCAACTACGAAACCTTCCGCCGCTGGGAAGTGGTGGCCGACGACGTAGTGATGGAATCGCCGGATCGCCAGATCCGCCTGATGGACGCCATCGACGAAGCCGAAGGCGTGGATGTCGGCGATTACATCGAAGAGCAGATCGAGAACCCCGACTTCGGTCGCATCGCCGCCCAGGCCGCCAAGCAGGTGATCGTGCAGCGTGTGCGCGAAGCCGAGCGCCAGCAGGTGGTCGATGCCTGGGCCGATCGCGTCGGTGAGCTGATCACCGGTGTGGTCAAGCGCGCCGAGCGCGGCAACATCTATGTCGACCTGGGGGGCAACGCCGAAGGCTTCATTCCGAAGGACAAGGGCATTCYGCGTGATGTCCTGCGTGCCGGCGACCGCGTCCGCGGCTACCTGGCCGAAGTGCGTTCGGAGCCGCGTGGCCCGCAGCTGTTCATCAGCCGCGCAGCGCCGGAATTCATGATCGAGCTGTTCAAGCTGGAAGTACCGGAAGTCGGCCAGGGCCTGGTGGAAATCAAGGCGTGCGCCCGCGATCCGGGCGACCGCGCCAAGATCGCCGTGCTCGCCCACGATGCCCGCACCGATCCGATCGGCGCCTGCATCGGCATGCGYGGTTCGCGCGTGCAGGCCGTGTCCAACGAGCTCAATGGCGAGCGCGTGGACATCGTCCTGTGGAACGAGAACCCGGCCAACTTCGTCATCAACGCGATGGCGCCGGCCGAAGTGCAGTCGATCATCGTCGATGAAGACAAGCATTCGATGGACCTGGCCGTTGCTGAAGACCGCCTGGCCCAGGCGATCGGCAAGGGCGGCCAGAACGTGCGCCTGGCCAGCCGCCTGACCGGTTGGCAGCTGAACGTGATGACCCAGGACCAGGTGACCGCCAAGTCGGAAGCCGAGCAGGCTTCGGCTCGCCAGCTGTTCATGGACAAGCTGGAAGTGGACGAGGAAATCGCTGGCATCCTGGTCAGCGAAGGCTTCGGCACGGTCGAGGAAATCGCATATGTACCGGTCGGCGAACTGCTGGCCGTGGAAGGTTTCGACGAAGACATCGTCGAAGAGCTGCGCGCACGTGCCCGCGATGCGCTGCTCAATGAGGCCCTGGCAGTCGAGGAAGGCCTGGAGGACGGCCAGCCGGCGCAGGACCTGCTGTCCCTGAAGGGCATGGACGAAGCCACCGCATATGCGTTGGCCGGCCACGGCGTGCGTACCAGCGAGGACTTGTCCGACCTGGCCGCCGACGAGGTCATGGACTTCGGCATCGAAGGGCTGGACCAGGAGCGCGCCGCGGCGCTGATCCTGGCCGCGCGTGCCGAGGAAATCGCCCGACTGGAACGCGGCGAATGAGCCGGCAATGAACAGGGCCCTGAGCCGATCAGGGCGTAGAATCCGCGCCACCTCCAGATGCGGGGGGGCGCCCACAAGATCATAGGATCCGAATGTCGCAGCAAACCACCATCCGCAAGCTTGCTGAACTGGTCAATACACCGGTCGAAAAACTGCTGGAACAGCTGGCTGGTGCCGGCATGAAGTTCAGCGGTCCCGACCAGGTCGTGACCAGCTCCGAGAAAGTGAAGCTCCTGGGCTTCCTTCGTCGCTCGCATGGCAAGCCCGAGCAGGCCCCGGAAGAGACTGATCAGTCTGCCAAGAAGATCACCCTCAACCGTCGCAAGCAGCAGGAAGTGACGGTCAATTCCGGTCGCAGCAAGACAACCGTGAACGTGGAAGTGCGCCAGAAGCGCACCTACGTCAAGGCCGATGGTGGTCGCGCGATGACCCCGGACGAAGAGCGTGCCGACATCCTGCGCAAGCTGGAAGAGTCGCGCGCACGCAACCTCGCCGAGCAGCAGGCACTGGCCGAGAAGGACCGCCTGCGTGACGAGGAAATCGTCCGCAAGCGCGAGGAAGAGGTCGCTGCCAAGGAGCGTGCCGAGGCCGAGAAGAAGGCGGCCGAGGAAGCTGCGGTCGCCGCCAAGGCTGCCGAAGCCCTGGCTGCCAGCCAGCCCAAGGTGCGCGCGCCGATCGACGAAACCGCGCCGCGCCCGCCGCGTGCTCCGGCTGCAGCCCCGGCTGCTCCGCGTAGTGCGCCGCCGCGCAGCGACGACCGCAACAATCGCAACGCGCCGCGCAACGAGCGTGGCCCGGGTGATCGCTTTGCCGGTCAGATGCACTTGTCAGCCGCCGATCGTGCGCGCCGTGGCAACAGCAACAACAGCAACAACCGTGGTCGCCCGGGCAGCCGTCCGACGTCCGGCCGTCGCGACATGTCGCGCGGCGGTGGCAACTCCGGCCCGCACGCCTTCGAACGTCCGACCGCACCGGTCGTGCGTGAAGTGGCGATCGGCGACACCATCACCGTGGCCGACCTGGCGCAGAAGCTCGCGCTGAAGGGCGGCGAGGTGGTGAAGGCGCTGTTCAAGATGGGCGTGATGGCCACCATCACCCAGTCCATCGACCACGACACTGCGGCACTGGTCACCGAAGAGCTGGGTCACAAGGCGATCCGCGCCAGCGACAACGACGCTGAAGACGCGCTGTTGGCATCGGCTGGCGAGAACCAGGGCGAGGCCGTGCAGCGTCCGCCGGTGGTCACCATCATGGGCCACGTCGATCACGGCAAGACCTCGCTGCTGGATTACATCCGTCGCACCAAGGTCGCCACCGGCGAAGCCGGCGGCATCACCCAGCACATCGGTGCGTACCACGTTGAAACGCCGAAGGGCGTCATCAGCTTCCTGGATACCCCGGGCCACGCCGCGTTCACCTCGATGCGTGCCCGCGGTGCCAAGCTGACCGATATCGTGGTGCTGGTCGTGGCTGCCGATGACGGCGTCATGCCGCAGACCAAGGAAGCGATCCAGCACGCCCGTTCGGCGGGCGTGCCGCTGATCGTGGCGATCAACAAGATCGACAAGTCCGGTGCCGACCCGATGCGGGTCAAGAACGAACTGCTCTCCGAGCAGGTCGTGGCCGAAGACTTCGGTGGCGACACCCAGATGGTGGAGATCTCGGCCAAGACCGGCCTGGGCATCGACGAYCTGCTGGAAGCTGTTTCGGTCCAGGCTGAACTGCTGGAACTGAAGGCGGTCGACGACGGTCGTGCCAACGGCGTGGTCATCGAATCGTCGCTGGACAAGGGCCGTGGCCCGATCGCGACGGTGCTGGTGCAGCAGGGCCGCCTGAAGAAGGGCGATTACCTGGTGTGCGGCATCCAGTACGGCCGCGTGCGTGCGCTGTTCGACGAAACCGGCAAGCAGCCGGAGTTCGCTGGTCCGTCCATCCCGGTGCAGGTCCTGGGCCTGTCCGGCGTGCCGGAAGCCGGTGATGACTTCGTCGTCGTCGACGACGAGCGTCTGGCCAAGGACGTTGCCCAGCAGCGTGAGACCAAGCGCCGCGAATCGCGCCTGGTCGCCACTGCGGGCAGCCGCATGGAAGACATCATGGCGACCCTGGGCAAGGGCGAGGGCCAGCAGGTCCTCAACCTGGTCATCAAGGCCGACGTGCAGGGTTCGGTGCAGGCGTTGAGCCAGGCCCTGGTGGCGCTGTCCAACGACGACATCCGCATCAACGTGATCCACTCCGGCGTGGGCGGCATCACCGAGTCGGATGCCAATTCGGCCGCCGCTTCGAAGGCCACCGTCATCGGCTTCAACGTGCGTGCGGATGCTTCGGCCCGTCGCATCATCGAATCCAACGGCGTGGACCTGCGTTACTTCTCGATCATCTATGACGTGATCGATCAGGTGAAGCAGGTGGCCTCCGGTCTGCTGGGCGTGGAGATCCGCGAAGAGATCATCGGTATCGCCGAGGTCCGCGACGTCTTCCGCAGCTCCAAGCTGGGTGCCGTCGCCGGCAGCATGGTCATCGAGGGCGTGGTCAAGCGCAACAAGCCGATCCGCGTCCTGCGCGACAGCGTGGTGRTSTTCGAAGGCGAGCTGGAATCGCTGCGYCGCTTCAAGGAAAACGTCGAGGAAGTCCGCAACGGTACCGAATGCGGTATCGCGGTGAAGGCCTACAACGACGTCAAGCCGGGTGACCAGATCGAGTGCTTCGAGCGTATCGAAGTGCCGCGCACCCTGTAATGCTGCAACGGACCGGCCCTCACGGGCCGGTCTCGTTTCATCCCGTAAACTGTAGGGCCTGACCTTGGTCGGGCCACAATCGAATCAAGAGCCTGCCGCGTGCCCAAGACTTTCCATCGAACCGACCGTGTCTCCGCCCAGCTGCGCCGTGAACTCGGCACCCTGGTGCACAACGCCGTGCGTGAGCACGGGTTGCCCTCGGTGAGCGTGTCCGACGTGGAAATCACCCGCGACATGGCCCACGCCAAGGTGTTCGTCACCGCGCTGATGCCGGAACGTTCGGTTGAAGCCGTGAAGGGCCTGAAGGAACTGGCCTGGGGCCTGCGCATGGAACTGGCGCGCGCGATGAAGCTGCGGCATGTGCCGGAGCTGCATTTCCACTACGACGACTCGGTCGATCGTGGCGAGCGCATCRACAACCTGTTGCGCGACCTGCCCGATACCGTGGCCGCCGAAAAGCGTCGCGAAGGCGACGAAGAATAACCGCGCGACGCCGGGCATGCCCGGCGTTGTTGCATTCCGGCTGCGCGATGTCTGATGCAGACCGCGCTGCGCGCTCGCTGGGCATGGCCCGGCGCTACCCGTACCTGTCATGACCCGAATTCAGTTCCGTCGCCTGGATGGCATCCTGCTGCTCGACAAGCCGACCGGCATGAGCTCCAACGCCGCGCTGCAGGTCGCCCGTCGCCTGTTCCGTGCGGAGAAGGGTGGCCACACCGGCAGCCTTGACCCGTTGGCCACCGGCCTGTTGCCGCTGTGCTTCGGCGAGGCCACCAAGATCGCTGGCCTGCTGCTGGGCTCGGCCAAGGCCTACGACGCCGAGRTCGTGCTGGGCCAGACCACCGATACCGACGACGCCGAGGGCCAGGTGCTGCTCGAGCGGCCGGTGCCCGTGATCAGCGCCGAGGCCCTGCAGGCGGCGATCGCGCCGCTGCTGGGCGACATCCTGCAGCGTGCGCCGATCTATTCCGCGCTCAAGCAGGGCGGGGAGCCGCTGTATGTGAAGGCCCGCCGTGGCGACGCCATCGAGGCGCCCGAGCGCCAGGTCAAGGTCCACGCCATCGAGATTCTGGAGCAGCACCCCGAGCGGCTGCGGCTGYGGGTCACCTGCGGCTCGGGCACCTATATCCGCAGTCTGGCCCGTGACCTGGGTGAAACGCTGGGCTGTGGCGCGCACATCAGCGCCCTGCGGCGCCTGTGGGTGGAACCGTTCCACGAACCGGCGATGGTCACCCTGGAGCAGCTGAGGGCTCTGGTGGAAGCGCAGGATGAGGCCGCCATGGACGCGCTGCTGCTGCCGCTGGCGGCGGGCCTGTCCGAATACCCCCGGGTTGACCTGGACGCCGAGCAGACCCAGCGCTTCTGCGTGGGCCAGCGCCAGCGCGACCTCTCCTGGCCGCGCGGCCTGGTGGCGGTGTTTGGCCCTGGATCGGTGGCGCAGGGCCTGGGCCAGGTCGACGACAGCGGTCTGCTGGCCCCGCAGCGCCGCTTCAACCTCTGAACGAGGAGGCCCGGTTCAGCCCCGGACCTTGTTCCAAAGCCCCCTGGCCGTTACAATTCCGCGGCCGTTTTACGGCAGCCTGCCGAAGGCGGGTTTCATCCATTGTTGGTTCACGGCGAGCCAGGCGGTGCGCGAAAGCGCGTTCCTGCCGGCCACGCATCACAGAGAAAAAAAGACATGTCGATCGACACCCAGAAGGTCATTGAAGACAACAAGCGCAGCTCGGCTGATACCGGCTCCCCGGAAGTCCAGGTTGCACTGCTGACCGCCCGCATCGAACTGCTGACCGGCCACTTCAAGACCCACAAGAAGGATCACCACAGCCGCCGTGGTCTGCTGCAGATGGTCAACCGCCGCCGCAGCCTGCTCGACTACCTGAAGAAGAAGGACGTCGAGCGTTACAAGGCCCTGATCGAGAAGCTTGGCCTGCGTCGCTAAGCAACGAATCCCCCGCGGCGCAGCGATGCGCCGCGGTTTTGTTTTGTAGCATCGCAATACCTTTTTCAGATCGGAACGACCGGTCATCCGTTGGCGGCAAGGGTCGCCCACGGTCCATTCGCAGACAGCATCCCCAAGGACACCCTCCGTGGCAAAAATCACCAAAACCTTCCAGTACGGCAAGCACACCGTCACGCTTGAGACCGGCGAAATCGCCCGCCAGGCCGGTGGCGCCGTCATCGTCAAGTTCGACGACACCGTGCTGCTGGTCTCCGCCGTTGCCGCCAAGAGCGCGCGTGAGGGCCAGGACTTCTTCCCCCTGACCTGTGACTACCAGGAGAAGTTCTACGCCGGTGGCCGTATCCCGGGTGGCTTCTTCAAGCGCGAAGGCCGCGCGACCGAGAAGGAAACCCTGATCTCGCGTCTGATCGATCGTCCGATCCGTCCGCTGTTCCCGGAAGACTACAAGAACGAAGTCCAGATCATCGCCACCGTGATGTCGCTGAACCCGGACATCGACGGTGACATCCCGGCCCTGATCGGTGCCTCGGCTGCGCTGTCGCTGGCCGGCACCCCGTTCAAGGGTCCGATCGCCGCCGCCAAGGTGGGTTACAAGAACGGTGAGTACATCCTCAACCCGACCGTGACCGAACTGAAGGATTCGGAGCTGGAGCTGGTCGTTGCCGGTACCGCCAACGCCGTGCTGATGGTGGAATCCGAAGCCGCGCTGCTGTCCGAAGACGTGATGCTGGGCGCCGTGACCTTCGGTCACCGCGAAATGCAGAAGGTCATCAACGCGATCAACGAACTGACCGTGGAAGCCGGCACCAAGCCGTCGACCTGGGTGGCCCCGGCCAAGAACGACGTGCTGATCAGCGCCCTGCAGGAAGCCATCGGCCCGCGTCTGGGCGAGGCCTTCCAGGTGCGCGACAAGCTGCAGCGCCGCGACGCCATCTCGGCGATCAAGAAGGACGTGGTCGAGTCGCTGGCCGGCCGCGTTGCCGCTGAAGGCTGGAACCCGGCCGAGCTGTCGAAGGAATTCGGCGAGCTGGAATACAGCACCATGCGCAACTCGGTGCTGGACACCAAGGTCCGCATTGACGGCCGTGCGCTGGACACCGTCCGCCCGATCGCAGTGAAGACCGGCATCCTGCCGCGTACCCACGGTTCCTCGCTGTTCACCCGCGGTGAAACGCAGGCCATCGTGACCATCACCCTGGGCACCGCCCGTGATGGCCAGGTCATCGATGCCGTCTCCGGTGAGTACAAAGAGAACTTCCTGTTCCATTACAACTTCCCCCCCTACTCGGTGGGTGAAACCGGCCGCATGATGGGCCCGAAGCGTCGCGAGATCGGCCACGGCCGTCTGGCCAAGCGCGGCGTGCTGGCAGTGATGCCGTCGCTGGAATCCTTCCCGTACACCATCCGCGTTGTCTCGGAAATCACCGAGTCGAACGGTTCCTCGTCGATGGCGTCGGTCTGCGGCTCGTCGCTGGCCCTGATGGACGCCGGCGTGCCGGTGAAGGCTCCGGTGGCGGGTATTGCCATGGGCCTGGTCAAGGAAGGCGATCGCTTCGTCGTCCTGTCCGACATCCTGGGTGACGAAGATCACCTGGGCGACATGGACTTCAAGGTTGCCGGTACCGCTGAGGGCATCTCCGCCCTGCAGATGGACATCAAGATCGAAGGCATCACCGAAGAGATCATGAAGCAGGCTCTGCAGCAGGCCAAGGCTGGCCGTCTGCACATCCTGGGCGAAATGGCCCACGGCCTGACCGCCCCGCGTGAGGAGCTGTCGGACTACGCGCCGCGCCTGCTGACCATCAAGATCCACCCGGACAAGATCCGCGAAGTGATCGGCAAGGGTGGTTCGACCATCCAGRCCATCACCAAGGAAACCGGCACCCAGATCGACATCCAGGATGACGGCACCATCGTCATCGCTTCGGTCAATGCCATCGCTGCCCAGGCCGCCAAGGCCCGCATCGAGCAGATCACCTCGGACGTCGAGCCGGGCCGCATCTACGAAGGCAAGGTCGCCAAGATCATGGACTTCGGTGCGTTCGTCACCATCCTGCCGGGCAAGGACGGCCTGGTCCACGTGTCGCAGATCTCCAGCGACCGCGTCGAGAAGGTCGGCGACGTGCTGAAGGAAGGCGATGTGGTCAAGGTCAAGGTGCTGGAAGTCGACAAGCAGGGCCGTATCCGCCTGTCGATGAAGGCCGTCGAGGAAGGCGAAGGCGCCACCGCCGAGTAATCGACCGCAGGTCGATGACGGTAGGTGTCAATCTTGGTTGACACGCCAGAATGAAAAAGCGGGCTTCGGCCCGCTTTTTCTTTGCCTGTCGTCCGGCGCTGCCGGCGTCGTACCGCGGCGCTATGCTTCACCCATGGACACCCTGCGCCTGCTTGACCTGCAGATCGACCGCCCCGCGCAGCGGGTCAGCCGCGCCGGCGACGTGCTGCCGATCCAGGGGCTGAGCTGGCGCCTGTTCGACGTGCTGCTGGCACACGGCAACGACGTTGTCGACTTCGACACGCTGGCTGCACAGGTGTGGGCACCTGCAGTGGTTGGGGAGGATGCGATCAGCCAGCGGGTCAAGCTGTTGCGGCAGGCGCTGGGTGATGACAGCCGACGCCCGCGCTACATCCGTTCGGTACGCGGGCGCGGCTATCAGTTGTGTGCAGTGCCGACCATCGCACCGCCGGCAGCGGCGGTGCCCATTACCGCGCACCGGAAGAAATGGCCATGGCTTGCAGGTGCCGGTGTCGTCGTTCTCGCCGCTGCCGCCTCGTTCTGGCCGCGCGCGCCGGCGGCCGGTGGCCCGCTGCCGTTGCTGCAGCGCGCCGACTATTACGCCAGCATCGGCCAGGCCAGCAACAACGAGCGCGCCATCGCCCTGTACCGGCAGGCATTGCAGGTGGACCCTGATTCCAGTCCGGCGCGGCGCGGCCTGTCACGAGCGTTGTCCGCACAGGGCTGTCTGTTCAATGGATCGCCCGAGCAGGTCCGGGAAGGGCTGGCGCTGGCCAACATCGAACGTGATCTCGCGCCGCAGGAGGGTGCTGTGTACGCGCTTCGAGGTTATGCCTACGACTGCCTCGGGCAGATGCCGCAGGCCATTTCCGAATACGAGCGGGCGATCGCGCTGGATCCGGGCGACGAGCGCACCCGTGCCTCGCTCGCCTACCTGCACCAGGAGCGCGGCCACCTTGCCCTGGCCCTGCGTGCCAATCTTGCATTGACGGCGCCCGAGCGCCTGCGCTTCCGTGATGTGCAGGTGGCGCGCGAACTGGAGCTGCTCGGTTTCACTCACGCGGCCGCGCAGCGCCACGCGCGTAATTTCCAGCTGTATCCGGACAACGTCTTCGCCAACATCGCCTGGCCGCGCAGTCTGTTCGCGGCAGGTGACCCGGGCCGGGCGAGGCAGGCGTTGACCGAGGCGCTGGCACGCGGCACGCCACATCCGCAGTTGCTGCGGCTGCAGGGCGAACTGGCGCTGCTGGCGGGCGATCACGCCGGTGCTGCCGATGCCTTCGAGCGCGGGCGGCAGCTGCGTCCACAGCAATCGCTCGGTCAATCGCTGGCGGCCTTGTACGCGCAGCCCGCGGCATCGCCGGAGTGGGTGGCGTCGCGTCTTGCAATGTTGCAGGCGCAGCGCGGCGACGGGTGGTCCGATGCCGCGCTTGAGCGGGCCCTGCTGCTGCAGGCGCAAGGCGACCCGGAGGCTGCCGTCACCGCGCTGCAACAGGCGGTCGATGATGGCTTCCGCGATGCGGCGTGGTTGCGCTCCACGCCGCTGTTTGCGTCCCTGCACGAAGCGCCCGGCTGGGCGCCGCTGCTGGCGCGCATCGATGCCGATATCGGCCGCCAGCGTGCGCAGGTGCTGGCGGCCGACTGGCGTCCCGCCGGGCTGGCCGACCTCAGCGCAGCGCCGGCAGCAGGAATTCGGTGAGAATGCGGCGCGACTGCGGGTGAGCGATGCTGCGGTTGTAGGCCTGGCTGGTCACCACCGCGACGGCGCGCTGTTGCGGCAGCAGGAACACGTAGTTGCCGCCGTTGCCGGACATCGCCCATACGGTCTGTGGCTGGCCACCGACAGTCAGTTTCAGGCCCCACCATTGATAGCCGTAATCGCTGCCGTCGCCGGCCGTTGCCTGCGGTGACAGCATCGCGGCGACGTAGTCGCGTGGAACCAGCTGGCGCCCCTGCCAACGACCGCCATCAAGCACGAGCTGGCCGAGGCGGGCCAGGTCCCGGCTGCGGTAGCGTGTGCCGCCTCCGCCCATGCCGATGCCCTCGGGGGAACGGTTCCACTGGCTGTGGGTGATGCCCAGTGGTCGTTCCAGTGCATGGGCTGCGTAATCGGCCAGCGGTTGTCCGGTCGCACGTTCCAGTACCGCGCCGAGCACGAAGGAGTTGGCGGTGCAGTAGGCAAACGCGCGACCGTGAGGACTGTCCTCCGGGCGCGCCATCCAGGGCGCGAAGCCCTTCACCGGCAGCGCCAGGGCAAAATCGAGCCAGCGCTCGCCGACGTACATGCGCTCCTCGTGGCCGGCCGAGAACGGGTTCTCGTCGTCGCACTCCCACAGCGTGCTCATCGCCAACAGGTCCTCCACCGTCGTGCCACGCAGGCGGGGGTCCACGTCGTGGTGGGCGACGAAGGCCGGGAAGTAGTCGTACACCTTCGCGCGAACGCCCGGCAGCCGGCCGTCGCCGATCGCTGCGCCGACCAGCAGGGCGGTCACGCTTTTGCTGGCCGAGCGCACGTCGTGCAGGGTCTGCGCATCGGCACCGTTGAAATAGCCCTCGTACACGACCTGTCCATCAACCTGCAGCAGCACGCTGCGGATCTGTTTCAGCTCATCGCTGGCAATGGCCTGCTCCAGCGCGCGCATGCGGCCGGGATCTGGGTGGGCAGGGCCTGCGATGCAGGGGAGGGCGTACAGGCACAGCAGCAGGGTGGACACAGGCAGCGGCGAACGCATGATCGGACTCCATCGAAAGGAGTGTCGATTCGGCCAGAGGGCTGGCTGAAGTGCTGGAAGGACGCCTGAAGAATTCTGAAAGCCTTGTACCGTAAGGGCTGCAGCGCCCTGCCGTCATGCGTCCGCTTGTTCGTGACCCAGCCACCACACCTGGCCCGGCTGCGGACCCTGCTGCGGGTGCTCACGGTGTTCGATCGCATCGAGCGTGCGCCCGGTGCCTGCCGCGGCCCAGGCCGACATCAGTTTTTCGACCGCAGCGCGGCCCTGTGCGGCAATACCTAGATTGCGCTCGCGCACCCAGCCGCTGTCATCCTCGTGGCTGTCGTCATCGTGCTGGTGCGGTGTCCCATAGCTGCAGCGCAGGCACAGGTGACGTACCGAATGGGTCCAGTCTTCAACCAGGCTGATGCCGGGCAACGTCATTGCGCGCAGCGCGGCGATGTCGTCCGGCGAACCGCATTGCACGAACACGGCGTAGGTCGCCATGTCCGACTGCTGCAGGCGCTGCATGGCATTGAACACCGGTACTTCGCGATCGCCGTAGGTCCGGCGCCCGGTGGAGGCGCCGTCGTGCAGCACGATGTCGCCGAAGCGGAACCCGCTCTCCGCAAGCGGCACGTTTTCCAGCCGCGCGCGTACCGGATCGAGCCGGCGCATGTACACGGTCTCGCCGCTGGACCACGGATTCAGGCGAACACAGGCAACACCGAAATTGCCGTTGATCGGGCCTTCGCCCTCGGGGAGGGTGATGCCGCAGCGGGTCCATTGCCGGCGCGCCTCGGCCCAGTCGCCGGCGCCGGTGGCGGCAATTCCCGCATTCCACGCGGTCGCCTCATCGACTTCATCGCGCAGCTGCTCGGAGCGGAGATTGTCCTGCAGCGACAACGCCCACTCGCGCAGGTACTTGTGTGCCAGCCCGCGCATGTAGTGCAGGTGGGGGATGTCGGGTGTCCATTCGACGAGCTGGCCGAACAGGATTGCTGCGTCAGCCAGGTCGCCCGCATCAAAGGCTGCATAGGCGCGGGCCTCCAGCGCCTGCAGCTTTTCGAGGGTTTCGTCGTCCAGCAGCTCGCCGTCTGCGTCGTGGTCTGCGGTCATGTCCGTGTGCCAGTGAAGATCCAGCGCCACCTTAGCTCAGGCAGGTCGTGTGTTGTCCTGCAGCGAAGTGCTTTCGACGTTGTGCAGCCACGACCGTGTCAGATTCCAGCGGCACGCCACTGTCCAGCGGACGACATGCACGGACATCCGCACCACGGGCCGATCTGTTTGCTAACGTGGCGGCGCCTTCGACCCGGGAGTTTCCATGTTCCGCCAGACCTTGGCCGTACTTGCAGTGCTGATCGCCGGCACCCTGCCCATTGCCGCGCAGGCGCAACCGGCGCAACCGCCGATCTTCGGTGCGTACTATCCCGGCGGTTCCGCCGAGCGCTATCCGGTATCGAGCATCCCGGCCGAACGACTCACCCATCTGTTCTATGCGTTTTCCACCATCGAGGACGGACGTTGTGCGATCGGTGCCGAGGCACCAGCCAACTTCGCCGCATTGGCCGAGCTCAAGCGCAGGCATCCGCATCTGCGCACGTTGATTTCGATCGGAGGCTGGGGCGCGGGCGGATTCTCCGATGCGGCGCTGACCGAGACCAGCCGCAGGCGCCTGGTCGATTCGTGCATGGCGTTGTTCTTCGAGCGCCATGCCGGCAGTTTCGATGGCGTGGACATCGACTGGGAGTTCCCCGTCAGCGGTGGCCCGAAGGAACTGGCGCACCGCCCGCAGGACCGTGCCAACCTGACCAAGCTTGCGCAGGCCTTCCGGCTGGCGCTGGATGCCCGCGGCAGAAAGGCGGGGCAGCCGATGCTGCTGACCGCCGCGCTGGCCGCTGGCCGACTGCAGACCGATGGACCATACGACCCTGCCGCCAGCTACGATCTGCCCGCGTTGGCCAAGGTGTTCGATTTCATCAACCTGATGAGCTACGACATGGGCACCGGCTTCTCATCGGTATCGACCTTCAATGCCCCCCTGCATGAAGTGCCAGCCGACCCGCTGGCGCCGGAGCTGCGGCGCTGGAACAACGTGGCCGGTGCCGTGCAGTACTACCGCGAGCATGGCGTGCCGGCGGCCAAGCTGGTGCTGGGCGTGCCGTTCTACGGGCGCGGCTTCAAGGTCACCGGCGAGTCGGCGGACGGCCTGTACCAGGCCTACAGCGCGCCGGCCGACGCCGGTGACTGGCGGGTGATCAAGGCGCGCTATCTCGACCAGCCGGGTTGGACGAAGCATTGGCAGCCGCAGGCGCAGAGCCCGTGGCTGTACAACCCGGCGCAGAAGATCTTCATCAGCTACGAGGATCCGCGCTCCATCGGCCTGCGTGCGCAGTTCGCGCGCGAGCAGGGCCTGGCCGGTGTCTTCATGTGGGAACTGACCGGTGACGATGAGCAGGCCAGCCTGCTCAACGCCATGCTTGCTCCGTGGCAGAAGGCCCGCGTCGGCGACTGACCGGTTCGACATCTCCGGACCGGGGCTGGTACGGCGGTGATGGGCAAACGCTGTGGCCTGAAACCGCACATCGGCGCCATGCACGCAGCGCTAAGCTGCGTGCATGATCATCATCGACCGCCTGGACCATCTGGTGCTTACCGTTGCCGACATCGAGCGCAGCTGCGACTTCTACCAGCGCGTGCTGGGCATGGACGTCGTGCGCTTCGGGGCCGGCCGCGTCGCCCTGCAGTTCGGCCAGCAGAAGATCAACCTGCACCCGGCCAGCGCGCCGCTGCAGCCCCACGCGCTGCTGCCGACCCGTGGCAGCGCCGATCTGTGCCTGATCACCCCGCTGGGCGTACAGGCGGTGCTGGCCCACCTGCAGGCCCAGCAGGTGACGATTGAAGAAGGACCGGTGCCGCGTACCGGAGCACTTGGGCCGATCGAGTCGGTGTACTTCCGTGATCCGGATGGGAACCTGATCGAAGTGGCCCGCTACGTGGAAGCCATGTAAACCCGCGTGCTGCGAGCGGGCTTGGTCAGTTCGCCCACACGCTGTTGGGGTCACCGTTGCGGGCGCGCCGCTGGCTCGCATACGCCAAGCGGGCAAAGCCAAACGCCATCGCCAGTGCCATCGCATCGATCCAGAACAACGGCCAGTGGCCGCGTGCGGCGGCCAGCCACAGCCAGTCACCGTTGAGGGCGCCGTGCGCCAGCGGCACCAGCGCGGTGCTGATCGCCGCAGCCCACAGCAGTTCGCGCGCCGCCTGTGCCGGGCGGCGCAGGGCTGCCCACAGCGCACACGCCGCCCAGGTCACGAAGCAGGCCCAGCGGATGCCGTGGTCGACCTGGGCAGGCGCTACCCGCTCCAGCACCAGCGCGGCCACGAAGGCCACCGAGATCGCCACACACAGGCCGATGCAGACGCCCACCGTGGCCCGCGCCATGTTGACGGCCGCGCGCGACTGCTGCGGCTGACGGCGCTTGCGACGCGACTCGATCCACAGCAGGTTGCCCGAATAGAACAGGAAGGCGCCGCCGAGGCCCAGCAGGAAGTACAGCCAGACCACCACGCCGTTGCCGAACTCGCCGAAATGCAGGGCGTAGGCGGCACTGAGCGTGGCGTGATTGGCATCGCGCTGGCCGGGCAGCTGGCTGGCCAGCACGCGGCCGCTTTCGACATCCAGCGCGACAGCGCCGAGCGGGCCAAGCGTACCGCTGGCCTCGCCGGTGATTTCGATGGTCGCGTTGGCATCACCGCCATTGGCCAGTTTCAGGTAGGCCGGTTCGAAGTTGGCCACGCCCTGCGCGCGGGCCACTTCCAGCGCCCGCGCGTGCAGTTCGCGCAGGCTGCCCGGTGCGGCAGGGATGCCACTGGCTTCGCGCAGCGGCGCGGTATCCATTGCCGTCGGTACCGCCTGCAGCGCCTTGCCGTCGTAGATCAGGGGATCGAGTACCGCCATCTGCATGAACACCAGGCAGAGCAGGGCGCCGGTCACCGCGAACATCAGGTGGAACGGCAGGCTGAGCACGCCGATCACGTTGTGCGCGTCCTGCCACTGCTGCTTTAGATTGCGGCCCGGGCGCAGCGCGAACAGATCGCCCAGCAGCTTGGGCAGGTGGATCACCAGCCCGCTGAGCAGGGCCATGCCGTACAGCAGGCTGACGATGCCCATCACGTAGATCCCGGCCACCGGCAGGCCCAAACTGTAATGCAGTTCGTTGACCAGTTCGGCCAGCCCGGTCTGCGGTGGCGTCGGGCTGCCGCCGGTCTGTCCCGGCCATGCATAGCGCCAGCTGCCGTCTTCGGCCTGCCAGTAGGCCAGCGGCTGCGGATGATCGGCGCCCGGGAAGGTCATGCCGACGTGGCGACGCGCTTCCGCATGCGTGGCCAGCACGTCGTCGAGCAGGTACTGGGCGTCATCCAGGCCGGCCGGCAATGCGGTTGCCGCGCCAGGCGTCTGCCACAGCGGCAGGTCGTGGTGGAACAGGGTCAGTGCGCCGGCATAGAACGCCACGAACAGCCCGAAGCCGGCAACCAGGCCGACCCAGGTGTGCAGGGTGGTGAACGTGCGCAGGGTCTGTGAACTGAATTTCATGCGGTCGATCTCATTGCACTGCGCCGGCCAGGCGCAGCAGGCCGAGTACGGCAAAGCCCAGGGCCGCGCCACCTGCCAGGGTCAGCCAGGCGCGCAACGGGCTGCGGAAACTGAAGGCCCACAGCGCGGCCAGCATCCACAACGGGACGAACGCGATCAGGCTCGGCACCAGGGCTTTCTGCCAGGGCCCCGGCGGCAGCCATGCGACCAGGCCGGTCGCCGCAGCGGCAAGGAAGAAGCCGGCGAAGATGCCGGCCAGTGCGCGCGACCACATCAGCGCGGCTCCACATCGGGGCGGTGCCACGCGGCCAGTGCCGGCAGCAGCATGGCGGCCAGCATCCAGGTGCACAGCATGGCCACCAGGCCGGCGGCAAAGCCCAGTTCGGCCATCCACAGCCACAGCGCAGCGACTGCAGCGACCAGGCCGATCTGCCGGCCCAGGCGCCCGGCACGGCGCAGGCGTGGCCAGCGGCAGTGCGGGGAGGCGGCATAGAAGGCCAGCGCGGAGAACATCGCCGACAGCATGCCGAGGCTGCAGAAGCCCAGGGTCGACAGGCCAACGGTGATCATCGGGGGCTCCGGGCCCGGCATACGGCCGGTGAACGCGGGGCACGGGCGGGACCGGCAGGCGCCGGTCGGGGCGGGTGGCGCATTGCAGGATCCTGGGGGGAAGCGGGCAGGCCGGCACGGGGCGGGCTGCGCGGACATGGTAATCATTGCGTTTTCACGCCGCCAGCCAGCGCCATTCAGGCACCGCTTGGGCTTTGTCCGCCGCTGGTTTAAGATCACGGGCAACCACATCCTGGAACCAAGGTGGCCCGCGCACTGCGCCGGCCGAGCGTGCGACATGAGCACTACCACCGCCCACTGTTGACCTGCCCCGAAGGCCCTGCATTCCAGGCGCCCTCGCGGCGCTTTTTTATTGCCCGGACGACAGCCCGGGAGCGCTTTCCAGCCCGCCACGGCGGGCCCCGCATGAAGCCATTGCAATGATCACGATTACCCTTCCCGACGGCAGCCGCCGCGAATTCGAAAACCCCGTCAGCGTCATGGACGTCGCCCAGTCGATCGGCGCCGGCCTGGCCAAGGCCACCATCGCCGGTTCGGTGGATGGCGTGCTGGTCGATGCCAGTGACGTCATCGACCACGATGCGTCCCTGCGCATCATCACCGCCAAGGACGAGGAGGGCGTGGAAATCATCCGCCACTCCAGCGCCCACCTGGTYGGCCACGCGGTCAAGCAGCTCTATCCGGACGTGAAGATGGTGATCGGCCCGGTGATCGCCGAGGGCTTCTACTACGACATCTACTCCGAGCGCCCGTTCACCCCCGAAGACATGGCGGCGATCGAAAAGCGCATGGGCGAGCTGATCGCGCAGGACTACGACGTCATCAAGAARRTGACGCCGCGCGCSGARGTCATCGAGRTCTTCAAGKCSCGYGGCGAGGACTACAAGCTGCGCCTRRTCGAGGACATGTCGCCTGACATCCAGGCGATGGGCATGTACTACCACCAGGAATACGTGGACATGTGCCGCGGCCCGCACGTGCCGAACACGCGCTTCCTGAAGGCCTTCAAGCTGACCCGCATTTCCGGCGCCTATTGGCGCGGCGACGCGCAGAACGAGCAGCTGCAGCGCGTCTACGGCACCGCCTGGGCCGACAAGAAGCAGCTCGATGCGTACATCAAGCGCATCGAAGAAGCGGAGATGCGCGACCACCGTCGCATCGGCAAGCAGCAGGACCTGTTCCACCTGCAGGAAGAGGCCCCGGGCCTGGTGTTCTGGCACCCGAAGGGCTGGGCGCTGTGGCAGGTGGTCGAGCAGTACATGCGCAAGGTGTACCGCAGCACCGGCTACGGCGAAGTGCGCTGCCCGCAGATTCTGGACGTGTCGCTGTGGCAGAAATCGGGCCACTGGGACAACTACCAGGACGCGATGTTCTTCACCGAGTCGGAGAAGCGTACCTACGCGCTCAAGCCGATGAACTGCCCGGGTCACGTGCAGGTGTTCAACCAGGGGCTGCACAGCTACCGCGATCTGCCGATCCGCTACGGTGAGTTTGGCGCCTGCCACCGCAACGAGCCCTCCGGTGCGCTGCACGGCATCCTGCGCGTGCGTGGCTTCACCCAGGACGACGGTCACGTGTTCTGCACCGAAGACCAGGTCGAGGCGGAAGTGACCGCGTTCCACCAGCAGGCGCTGGCGGTGTACCAGCATTTCGGCTTCGAGGAGATCCAGGTCAAGATCGCGCTGCGCCCCGAATCGCGCCTGGGCGATGACGCCACCTGGGACAAGGCAGAGGGCGCGCTGCGCTCGGCGCTGTCCAGCTGCGGGGTGGAATGGCAGGAGCTGCCGGGCGAGGGCGCCTTCTACGGCCCGAAGATCGAGTACCACCTGAAGGACGCCATCGGCCGCACCTGGCAGCTGGGCACCATGCAGGTCGATTTCATGATGCCTGGCCGTCTGGGCGCTGAATACGTGGACGAAAACAGCCAGAAGAAGCATCCGGTGATGCTGCACCGGGCCATCGTCGGTTCGATGGAGCGTTTCCTGGGCATCCTGATCGAGCACCACGCCGGCCAGTTCCCGGCCTGGCTGGCGCCGACCCAGGTGGTGGTGGCCAATATCACCGATGCGCAGGCTGAATACGTCTCTGCGGTGACCAAAAGCCTTGCGGATCAAGGCTTCCGCGTCAGCGCCGATTTGCGTAACGAGAAGATCGGCTATAAGATTCGCGAGCACACGCTGCAGCGCGTGCCGTACCTGCTGGTCATTGGTGACCGCGAGAAGGAAAACGGCGCTGTGGCGGTGCGTACGCGTTCTGGCGAAGATCTCGGCAGCATGAGCCTCCAGGCTTTCACCGAGCGGCTCCAGGCCGAGGGCGCGTAAACAAAGGTCCGGCCCGTGCGCATTGGCGCCCGGGCCGGGTTCGACACCCTTGGGAGATCGCAATATCAGTACCCCTGACAACAAACAGAACCGCAAGAATCAGGAAATCCGTGTGCCGCGCGTCCGCGTGATCGGCAGTGACGGAGAAATGATCGGCGTGTTGACGCGAGACGAAGCGTTGTCCATGGCCGAAGATGAAGGCCTGGACCTGGTCGAGATCCAGCCGCAGGCCGACCCGCCGGTGTGCAAGATCATGGACTTCGGCAAGTTCAAGTTCGAAGCCCAGAAGAAGGCCAGCGAGGCCAAGAAGAAGACCAAGCAGGTCGAGATCAAGGAAGTGAAGTTCCGTCCGGTCACGGACGAGGGCGACTACCAGATCAAGCTGCGCAAGATGCGCGGTTTCCTTGAAGAAGGCGACAAGATCAAGGTCAACATCCGTTTCCGTGGCCGTGAAATGAGCCATCAGGAACTGGGCCGCGAGATGGCTGGCCGGATCGAAGCCGATCTGGGCGAAGACATCGTCATCGAATCCCGTCCGCGCCTGGAAGGGCGTCAGATGGTGATGATGATCGCGCCGAAGAAGAAGACCTGACGCCTGACGGGCTGCCTCGCGGGGCGCCTGGCGGCTGAATGGATGAAGGTGAAGGGACGCCGCTGGCGTCCTTTTGCTTTTCCGGGGCGGGCAGGGCCGGTCTCGGTGTGAAAACGGTGTGGGGGCTGGTTACAGGGCGGATTTGCCTGTATCATGCCCGGCTCGACCCACCCAGGACGGGTCGTACGCCGATCATGGCAGGACGGAAAGAGCGGCCCAGGCCGCCGCCAGATCAGTCAGAAACCAGGGTCATATCCCATCAAGGACATTGCAATGCCCAAGATCAAGACCAACCGGGCAGCGGCCAAGCGTTTCCGCAAGACCGCCTCGGGCAAGTACAAGTGCGGCCACGCCAACCGTAGCCACATCCTCACGAAGAAAGCGACCAAGCGTAAGCGTAACCTGCGTCAGACGAATCACGTCCGCGCAGAAGACGCAGGCCGTCTGGACCGCATGCTTCCCTACCTCTGAGGACTGATACATGGCACGAGTAAAGCGTGGCGTACAGGCGCGTCGCCGCCACAAGAAAATCCTTGATCTGGCGAAGGGCTACTACAATGCCCGTCGCAAGGTCTTCCGCGTCGCCAAGCAGGCGGTCATCAAGGCACAGCAGTACGCCTACATCGGCCGTAAGCAGAAGAAGCGCAACTTCCGTTCGCTGTGGATCACCCGCATCAACGCGGCTGCCCGCATCAACGGCCTGAGCTACAGCCGTTTCATGAACGGCCTGCTGAAGGCTGGCATCACCCTGGACCGCAAGGTTCTGGCTGACATCGCCGTGCACGACGCAGCTGGCTTTGCTGCACTGGCCGAAAAGGCCAAGGGCGCACTGGCGGCATAAGTCCTTCCCGATGCCGTTGCCGTTCACGGAGAACGGTGTCAGGTAGAGGCAATGCATGGGGAAGGGCGCAAGTCCTTCCCCATTCTTTTTTGTGCCGGGCGCAGCCGTGCAGATGGCGGGCGACCGGCAAGCGGTTGCGACGGCGCGGCCCTTCGCGCATCGCGATGGCAGACCGACTGGAGTTCCGGCTACCCATGAGCGACATCCAATCCCTCACTTCCCAGGCGCTGGCCGATGTGGCCGCCGCGCAGAGCCCGGACGCGCTGGAGCAGCTGCGCGTGGCCCTGCTTGGCAAGAGCGGCAGCATCACCTCGCAGCTCAAGCAGCTCGGTGCGCTGCCGGCCGACGAGCGCAAGGCGGCCGGTGAGGCCATCAACCAGGCCCGCGACGCGCTGAGCAGCGCGCTGGGCGAGCGCAAGGCGGTGCTGGAAGATGCTGCGCTCGATGCGCGGCTGGCTGCCGAGGCGATCGACATCACGCTGCCGGGCCGCAGTGGCGAACGCGCCGGCCTGCACCCGATCACCCGCACCCTCGAGCGCATCACCGGCATCTTCGGCCGGCTGGGCTACGAGTTGTCCGAAGGGCCGGAGATCGAGGACGACTGGCACAACTTCGAGGCGCTGAACTTCCCGCCGCACCATCCGGCGCGCGCCATGCATGACACCTTCTACTTCGGTGACGGCCGACTGCTGCGCACGCATACCTCCGGTGTGCAGGTGCGCTACATGGGCGAACACCAGCCGCCGCTGCGCATGATCGCCGCCGGCAAGGTCTACCGCAGCGACAGCGACCAGACCCATTCGCCGATGTTCCACCAGGTCGAAGGCCTGCTGGTTGACGAGCATTCGACCTTCGCCGACCTGAAGGGCACGCTGTCCGAGTT
>NZ_JBFTOJ010000055.1:0-23447 GCF_056397905.1 Stenotrophomonas sp. 05L414_2 | reverse complement strand
GATCGCGCGTCCAACACATGCTCTCTAAAATCAAACCCATCTACTGCCACGGGTTTTCCCCCAGGCCTCAGAGAGCTGCAGGTCTTCACTTCGGGATCAAGCACAATCACTCCGCCACCGGTAAACAGGCCGTAGTTCCCTTGGCAGTCGTTGCGTGAAACCTCTCGCATCAGTTCCGCGGCAATGCGGAACTGCTGGTCCTTGCTCAAGCCGCTGATCGTTTCGCGAAGCGCGTAGCCATTCTGGGCTAGAAGTTCGATCATGGCGTTCTGCACCGGCGATCGCGCACCGAATGCCTCATTGAAGTCGGTACTTCCATTGAAACGCGACGAGGAGTTCTCTTGCAGGGTACTTTTCCAGAACGTGCCCAGAGCGACTGCTGGATCAGAATCTATCCGGATGAGGTTGATGAAGGTGTAGACCATCCCGCAGGAGTACGCGAGTTGATACTCGCCCCCACTGATCAGGTCATTCAATGGTCGCTTCTTGTACTCTGCCTGGTCGATACATGACTCCGCAGCTGCGCCTACGTCGCGCGTGATCCCTTGCTCCTTACTCCCGGTCACCTCCGACAGAAACAAGCTCGCTGCCATTTCTGCCCCGCCCTCGAGCAGCATAATTCTGCTTTCCTGCGGGAGTGACTCCATCATCTGCACATCTTGATTCCATTGATGAAATGCTTCATGGGCAATGAAGTGAGACAAGTCATTTGGAAAGCCTTTTGAGGTGTCCAGGCAGCCCGCACGAAGGCCAATCAGCAGCAGTCCGGGCAATGAGCTTCCGCTGAAGCGGCAGCCCTGCTGGGTATTGGCGCCCTGCTCAAGCAAGAAGATTACAGAGCTCACGCTGTGCGGCTCAGGTCCCAGGGCACGCCTATAGAACTTCTGGGCCTTCTCCAGCCAATCCTGATATTGGCTCCTGAACGCCTGTGGCACGCCTTGATCCGCCAGCAGCGTTGGAACTGGTATTGGCCGCCCATCGCTGAAGAATGCGTAGCCTTCGAACAACGTCACTGGAGAGCTTGCTGGAAGCTGTGAGGTTCCTGGATCGATATCGCCACATAGGCGTTCAAACTGCGAATCATCAGGATTGATCAAGGGCTGGAGGTTGATCGCGACAGTAGAGGGCGCCAACCTGATGATCAGCGGGTACTTTCTTCCTTCGGGAAGCAGGCTCCTGCTGATATCCAAGGTGTAGACGTGTTCGTCCGAGCGGGAGCGCTTCGACGCTTGCCACTCCTGCAGGTTCAATTTGGGCGTACTCCGAGCTGTCACTCGCAAAGTCGCCTTTGACATGGCTGTGTCGACCTCAAGGCCGGACGCGAGGCAATCACGCGTCCCGGCCCATGCGTTTGCTGTGAGGAGAGCCCACAGGAGCAAGGTTGCCAACAGAGCCCATGGCTTTGGAGCTATGGGTACCAGTCGAATGAAAGCCTTGCCGGCAGTTTCGCGCATATCACCCCGTCCACAGCCACTTCCCTGAAGCCTCACACTCAGCATTGCTCAGCCCTCCCGGTGGTTTATCGCGAACCGTTAGTCTGCACTGTAATGACCCACCGGTTTCTGCTCAGGCCATGCGGTTAATGTAGCGGCATAGGCCGCGTCCGGGGTCATCATTACCAATGCCAGGATGAGCCAGCCATCCTTGCCACCCGTTGTGCACCACCCTGACGTAGGCTTCCTGGCAGCTTCCGCAACGCAAGGATGCATCCAATGCCGGCACCCGCACATTCGCGCTTGATCACCGTAGCGGCCAGAACCCATCTCCGCCCCCTGGGCTGTGTGCAGAAAGGGCGCTCCAGAGTCTGGCTGGACGACCAGGGGTGGTGGGTCGGGATGGTTGAATTCCAGCAGTCTTCGTGGAGCAAAGGAAGTTATCTGAACGTTGGGGCGTGCTTCCTCTGGAATGAGAAGGACTTCCTGTCATTCGATGCCGGCCACAGGGTCGAGGGTTTCCACGAATTCATCAGTGACGCGCAGTTCGCACTGGCGGCGACGTTCCTGGCCGAACGCGCGGGGCAGGAGGTGCTCGCATTGCGGGAGCGTTTCGCATCGCCTTCGCACGTGGAGGCCTGGATGGCAGCCAACGCAGGCCTGTCGTTATGGGGCCACTACCACGCGGCAGTCGCGGCAGGCGTTTCTGGTGCGGTTGACCAGAGCAGGCAACTGTTCGAGAAGATCATTGCCGATCCGCACGACGTGCCGTGGGCGATCAACCTCAAGCACCGATGCGAGGCGCTTCTCTGCAGTGTGCAGAACGGCGCTGAATTCGAAGCAGAAATCGCCAGCATGATCACTCGGACCCGACGTCAGCTGGGACTTGCTGAACATGCGCAGGCAATGCCCGCTTGGCTGCGACAGCATGATTCGTAAAGCGGGTTGAAAACGGCCACCTGTCAGCTGGGCGCGGTACCAGACCCAGTGCGAATGTCACCCCGCGGCCACCGCTGTGGCGCGATGCGTGTGCTGCAGCAGACGGAACAGGCTCAGGGATAGCAGGAAGGCGACCTGCTCGACCAGGAAGGTGGCAATGCCCCATTGGAACAGCTGCCGGTGGGCCACCAGGTTGCCCAGCATTGCTTGTGGGCAGCCCGAACGCTACGAGAGCATCGGCCGGCGGTGACTGCCAGAAGTCGGGGGGACAGCTGCATCGCAGGCGCAGACCCCGCCCGTGATCCCGGCTTCACGCGCCGCACGCTATCCACAGCGGTCATGGACCTCATACGACTGCTGCGATCGCTGGAAGAATTCCTCTACGAGCTGGTCGGCTGGCTGGTGTTCTATCCGCGGATGTTCTGGCGGGTACTGATTCACCCCGGCGAGGTCGCCCTCTACACCCGCCGCGAGCTCGGCAAGGATTCGGACCAGCGGTTTTCCGATGCGATCAGCCCGGTGCTGATGCTGATCCTGTCGGTGGCCATCGCCCATGCGCTGGAAATGGCGATGCGCATGTCCTCGCCCCGACTCAGTACGCCGATGGGGCAGCTGCTTTTCAGCAGCGAGCAGGGGCTGCTGCTCACCCGCTCTGCGGTGTTCTGCGTGTACGCGCTCGGCGCGGCACTGGGCACGCTTCGGCGTCAGCGGCTGCCCGTGAACCGCGAGACGCTGCGCGAGCCCTTCTCCATCCAGGCGTTCATCGCATGCCCGTTCGTGGTGGTACTCGCGCTGGCGCAGGCGGCAGCCGCTTCCCCGGCGCAGGCCGGCCCGTTCACCGCGCCAGCCATCGGCGCGCTGGCGGTTGCGTGGTACCTGTGGGCCCGCATGCGGGCCTTCGTGGCCTTGAATGGAGGATCAGCGCTGCGTGCGCTCGGCTCGGTAGTGGTTTCGTTCCTGCTGACGACGATCGGGGTTGTCGGCCTGTTTGCTGCCGTCATCCTCTGATCTTCAACAGGGCGGCGATCACTCGAGAGCGTGATCGGACTTGCGCGGTGGCACTGCCGTGGCCYCACCGCGCTGCAGGAGGTCGAAGAAGTCCACTGCCTCCGCCGCCAGCGCATCGTGGGCGTCGAAATCCCAGTTCTGCTTGTACTCGCGCGCAAGCAGATCACAGACGGCCTTGGCCTGCTGGTAGGTCTGCGACTGCTCCCCGCGATCGGCCAGCTGGTCGCGGTGGATCTGGCACAGCATGAGCTGGTGGGCATCTTCGGCCCGCTCGCGCTCCCAGCCGATGTCGGGCAGGGCGGACAGTGCTGAGGCAAGCGCGATGGCAATCAAGGGCATGATCCGGGTCCGGGCAGGGGGCGGAACCTGAGCGTAGGTGATGGTGCAGTGCGCGTGGCGGCACGCGCGATGGCCGTTTTACGGGGTGTTCACCATTCGCAGCAGCATGGTGGCTGCGCTGAAGGTGGTCATGCCGATGGCTCGCCCGCCGCTGGTTTCTGCTCCTGCCACAGCAGTAGCGCGTCCAGTGCCGGGCACAGTGCCTGCCCCCACGCACTGAGTCGATACTCCACTTTCGGTGGCACCTGCGGATACACCGTGCGCAGCACGATGCCGTCGGCTTCCAGTGCACGCAGCTGCTGCGCCAGCATCTTCTGCGAGATGCCGGGGATGAGCCGCTCCAGGTCGGAATAGCGCTGCACCTTGCCGTCGAACAGGTGGAAGAGGATCAACAGCTTCCAGCGGCCTTCCAGCAGTGCGAGTGCACGGGCCACGTCCGCGGCGGCGGTTTCAGGGGTATAGGCCTTTCTCATGGGGTGGGTCACTTACCTTCAGGTGCGTTCTTGTGGCGGCCAGGGTGCGGTTCGAGAATAGCGCCAGTCCCGCCTGGAGTGCCTRCAATGTCGATTGATCTTCCCGCGCCGTTGTCCCGCTATTTCCTGCTGGCCAATGGCGAGCCCGGAACGCACGTTGAGCAGTGCTTTGCCGCAGGCGCGACGGTGCGCGATGAGCGCCAGCAACACCAGGGACACACGGCGATTGCCGCTTGGGTGGCGCAGACGCGTGCGGCCTACCAGCAACACGTGGTCCCCCTGCAGCTGCACGTGCAGGACGGTCGACACATCGTGTCTGCACAGGTCAGTGGCACGTTTCCGGGCAGCCCGGTGGTGCTGACACACGCGTTCACCCTGCAAGGGGATGGCATCGTCGCGCTGGACATCCACTGATTCAGTGACGGTTGCTTCCGGAGATCGGGTGGCACGCGGATGGCTGCCGATTTACGCGTAGCAGTACCAATGGATGGTGATCTCCATGCATGGCGTGGAGCTACTGAGCGCGGGGTGGAGCTACGGGTTCTGGAACACCGCCAGCTGTGCGGCGAAGGCGCGCTGGTAGGCGGGCCGCGCGGTCGCGCGGTCAACGTAGGCAGCAAGGTTTGCATACTCGCCGACGATGCCGCTGCTCTGCAGCCGCAGCAGCACCGACACCATCAGCAGATCGCCGGCGCTGAAGTCTCCGTCCAGCCACGGTGCATCGCCCAGCCGGGCGGACAGCTGGCTCAGCCGCCTGCGCACGCACTCGTCCAGCATCACCAGCCGTTGCGCGTACCAGGGCTGTTCGCGTTCCAGCACCCACGCCATGGAGCGTTCGACGATCGGCGGCTCCACAGTGTTCAGCGCGGCGAACATCCAGGTGATCGCACGCATGCGCGCACCCGTATCGGCGGGCAGCAACCCGGGGTGCTGTTCGGCCAGGTGCAGCAGGATCGCGCCTGATTCAAACAGCACTACGTTGCCATCCTCATAGGTGGGAATCTGACCGAACGGATGCCGCGCCAGGTGTGCGGGTTGCTTCATCTCCTCGAAGGTGAGCAGATGGACGTCGTAGGCGAGGCCCAGCTCTTCCAGCGCCCAGCGCACGCGCATGTCACGGGCCAGCCCCTGGCCACGGTCCGGGGAATGCTTGAATGCGGTCAGGATCGGCGTCATCAGGATGTCCATCGGCGTTGGCTGCCACGTTGGCCGGCCTTTCTTCTCTTGACGCGCGGACGGGTCGGCAATCGACACGCCTGCGCTGACCGAGGGCGTGGCATCGCCGGCCCGGATGAACGGTTCACGTCGGACGATTCGCCCGGGAGGGTCGGTGCAGCGATACTGCCGTCCTGCACACCCTTGGGGAAGTACGTGAGCACGTCCAGACTGCCGCGCATCGTTGGGTTCGACGTGCCACGGCTTCACCAGCAGGTCGATGCGACTGCCGATGAAGCCATCACTGCGCTGCTCGATCAGGCGCCCGATGAACAGTGGACCGGCCGCTTCCTGCAGCACTGCGCGACGTTGGCGTCGCAGCTTTCATTGGCGGAAGTGAAGGTGGAGGGCACCCGCATTGCCTTCCACGGTTCGATCGCCGATGCGCGTGCCTTGGCCGATGCGGTCATCGCGCTGGTGAACCGGTTGAATGATCAGCTGATGCAGGAAGGCAACCAGCTCGCCAGCGAGGAGTGATCTGCCAGCAGCTTGCTGTCTCAGCCCGCTTGCGAAGCCAATGCCGGCCCGGACAGGCGCGCCCAGCAGCCCATCGCCATTTCCGCCGACCCCGGGTGGCCACGCAGGCTGGTGCGCAGCGCAAGCCGTGACTGCAGATCGGTGAGCCACGCCGTGCGCGTGCCATGTGGGTTGCGGACATAGATGTCGCACGCCAGGCGGATGACCGGTGCGACCTCGTGGCGGAAGTTGATGGCGGGCAGATCGCCCGTCTGGAACGCGGCCTGCCAGTGCTGCAGCTCGCGCTCGACGTCAACGAAGTCCTTGTTGGTGATGCGTTCCATGAGACCTCTCCTGTTGGAACGCCAACGTACACCTGTGCATGTCAGGAGTCTGTGTGCGCGCAGCGCTGTTCATGGTGCCCGTTCATTAATCTCCGGCTTTCATGCAGCTGCGTAACCGGCCCACGCCCACAGTGGCGTTGCAGCAGATCGCTGCGGTGGAGCAAGACATGAACAACAATACGCCGCAAGGCCAGACCGACCGCACCAACGCCCCGACCGGAATCAAGCAGGCCGCCCAGCACGGCCAAACTGATGGCAACGCAATGGGCGGCGACCGGAAGCAGGACGGCAAGCAGCGCCAGCAGGAGCAGCAGGTCCAGCAGGATGCAAAGCCGGTCGGCCCGCAGAAGTCCGGGCAGGAACAGAAGAGCGAGCCGGGCCGTGACACCCGTCGCTGAGCAGTAAGCGAAGAAGAGGCCGCGCGTTGCGCGGCTTTCCTCTGTCCAACGTTCGGGAAGAGCGCTGATGCCATCCCATGCCCGTGCGGTAAGCCTGATGACGAAGATCATGTACCAGTGCCGTCCGGCAAGAACGACGACGATGGCGCGCTGCCGCGCCTGCCAGGCTCCCAGTCCGGGTGGCATGGAGTGCGCGCGTTGCCTTACCGAAGAACTCGGGGGCGTGATCGGCAACCGCGGTGCTGCGGCACGCTGGCTGGATTCGTTCCTGAAGGTGCAGCAGGACGAGGCGTTCGTTTTCGTGTGTGCCAAGCGGGTCGAGGAAATCGCGTCGGCGGGTCGCAGTCTGGAGTGACATCGCGCAGGCGTATGCTCGAACTCCAATGGGAGCGAGCGTCATGTCTTTTCAGATCAACCTCTATGACAGGGACGGACGCGGGCTTCGCCTTCCCGATGGATGGTGGATCGACCTGCACACCGATCCCCCCGCGCTGGTCAACGGCGCTGTCCGCATCGATCTGCCGGCGTCCGCGCGCAACGAGCATCCTGATCTGCAACCGGACGTCCTGAACCATCTCCGCCGCCGTATTGAAGGTGCGCAATGGCTAACCTGACCTACCATCCGCCGCTGGGCGTGCGCTGGCTGACGTTCCGCCTGCGCAACGGTCAATCCATCGGCCCGGAGAAGCTGCGGGCCGTGTGGTCCGATGCCGCAGAAACCAACAACTGTTCGGTGCGCCGCGAGCACGTAGAAGGCGCCGGCTTCGTCTATGCGCTGTACGCACCGAGCGGGCTGTGCGTTCCGCGCCGGGCGGAACTGCGCATGCGGCTGTTGCTGGAAGAAGCGGGCTACGCGTTTTCGATGGGCGTGCTTACCGGCAGCCATCCTGCCTACGGTTGAGCGCAGGGCGATCTGATCGGCCCGGAGGTTGCTAGACTGCGCGCCCCGCGCGTTGCCGCAATCACGGAAGATTCCCCATGCCGAAGCTGTCTGCTCTTGCTGTTTTCCTGGCGCTCGCTGTCTGCGCGCCAACCGCACACGCCGAGGAACAGGACAGCGCCTCGACCATCGCGTTCAAGTCGATCAGCCCGGTGCTGAATGCCCTGATCAATGCCGACGATGCGCAGGACCTGATGGAGCGGGCCGAGGAAGACGACGCCACGCTGCTGCAGTCGCTGGCGCTCTATCTGGCCGCAACCCGCGAAGACCCCACGTTGGCGCAGGCGCCGTACCACGCAGCGGCATTGTTCGCACGCCGCGGTGACGATGCGCTGGCCGAGCGCTATCTGCGCCAAGCCGATGAGCGTGGCATGTGGTTCGCGCCCGCGCTGGCCGACAACGATGACTTCGAGCACCTGCGCGGAACGCCATTCTTCAAGCAGGTGCTGGCCAATACACAGGCACGCTACGCGAAGGTATCGGTGGGCAAGGTGGGCGCCATCTCGGTGCTGCCCCCTTCGAAGGGGGTTGCGATGCCGGCCTGTGCGCCGGTGCTGGTGTGGCTGCACGGCTACGGCATCAACGGCCACCTGGACAGCAGCGAGCAGCCGCTGGCCGATGCTGGTGTGGTGTTGCTGGGCATCAACGGTACGGAGATGCGCGAGTCGTTCGACAGCTTCAGCTGGACCGGCCCGTATGAGGGCACGCACAAGGTGGTGCAGGCGGGGCTTGAGCAACTGGCCGCGCGCCAGTGCATCGACCGCAAGCAGGTGTACCTGATGGGCTTCTCGCAGGGCTCGCAGCATGCCGGCGCGCTGCTGGCGCAGCATCCGGATGACTATGCCGGCGCATTGCTGGTGTCGCCGGGTGGCTGGCGCCAGCCGGTGCCCACGCAGAGCAGCGCGCACGGCAAGCGGGTGTTCGTCATCAACGGCGAGCAGGAAGGGCCGGCGAACCAGAAGATGAGCGCGGATTTCCGCGCCCTTTTCAGCGATGGCAACGAGCTCCGGTCGCGTACCCATGAGGGTGGCCATTTCTATCCGGACGACTGGAAGACCTCGTTCCCACAGGCCATCCGCTGGCTGATGGGCAAGGGCGGCTGAGCGAAGCCCACCGGGTGGCAGGCGGTGGGCGGGAACCACGTCGCCCACTGCTTCCCAAAAGGCAACGCCACGAGCCCGCCTGCGGGTCTACTGCGCACCGCCTGCGTTGCCTACGCTGATCCCACACGGCCCTTGCCGTGCTCCGGGGCCACGACAGCTCGTGGATCCCGTCTTCAATCGAACCAGCGGCGCTGTGCTGCAGGGCATTGCTGCCCGGCAACGCCATGCCCTGCGCCGTGCGAAGGCGTACCCCGGAACTGTCCGCCGGCCCTGCTTCACTGCCTGCCAGCCAACCTTCGTGGAGATCGCCTCATGTTCAGCCTGGAAAACACCATTGCCCCTGCCGCGCCCGCGCTCGACGAGCTTGTTCCCTCGCGCTACGCCCTGAAAGTCGGTGATATCGATGTGCTGGTGGTCAGCGACGGCGTGCTGCCGCTGCCGACGCAGATGCTCGGCCACAACGTGCAGGCGTCCGAGCGCGCCGAATGGTTCGACGAGATGTACCTGCCACAGGATGCGTTCGACTGGGCGTTGAACGTGATGGTGGTGCACAGTGGTGAGCGCACCATCCTGATCGACGCCGGCCTGGGCATGGACCCGGACCTGCAGCTGCCGCGCGCCGGCCAGCTGATCCGTCGCCTCGGCGCTGCCGGTATCGACCTGCGCGAGATCACCGATGTAGTGATCACGCACATGCACATGGACCACATCGGTGGCCTGCTGGTGGACGGAGTGAAAGCACAGCTGCGGGCGGACCTGAAGATCCACGTTGCGGCGTCGGAAGTGGCGTTCTGGAAGTCACCCGACTTCACCCGCACCAACATGCCGCAGGGGTTCCCGGACGCGCTTCGCGCAACGGCCACGCATTTCTGGGCCGAGTACGGCAGTTTCGTGCACACCTTCGAGGATGAGCATGAGATCGCACCGGGCGTAGTCGCGCGCCGCACCGGCGGCCACACGCCGGGCCACTGCGTGGTACGCGTTGCCTCGGGGGGCCAGGCGCTGACCTTTGCTGGCGATGCCGTGTTCGCCGTCGGTTTTGATCAACCGAACTGGCACAACGGTTTCGAGCACGACCCGGAGGAAGCGGCGCGGGTGCGCATTGAACTGCTCAATGCGCTGGCCGGCACCGGCGAGATGCTGGTGGCCACGCACCTGCCGTTCCCGTCGGTGGGCCGCGTGTCCCGCGAGGGCGATGCGTTCCGCTGGGTGCCGGCGTTCTGGGATTTTTGATCAAGTTTTCTGGACTTCACGTCACCAATGGTCCCGGACAGGGGCGCACAGTAGCCCCTGTCGAAACCCACCCATCCGCTGGAGGTCCACCATGAACACCGTTACCCGCACCCTCGCTGCAACTGCCCTGGCCCTGGCGATGCAGGCGGGCCTGTCCGCCCAGGCCGCCGCGCCGGCACACCCGTCCGCACCCAGCGCTGTCACGCGCACCGCCAGCACCATCACCACCGCCGATGGTGTGCAGCTGTACTACAAGGACTGGGGCCCGAAGAACGGGCCGGTGGTGACCTTCAGCCATGGCTGGCCACTGGATTCGGACAGCTGGGAATCGCAGATGATGTTCCTGGCGGACCACGGTTACCGGGTGGTCGCACACGACCGCCGTGGCCACGGTCGTTCCAGCCAGCCCTGGGATGGCAACGACATGGATCACTACGCCGATGATCTGGCCACGGTGATCAATACGCTGGACCTGAAGGACGTCACACTGGTGGGCTTCTCCACCGGCGGCGGCGAAGTGGCGCGGTACATCGGCCGCCATGGCACGGGACGGGTGAAGAAGGCCGTGCTGATCAGTTCGGTGCCGCCGTTCATGCTGAAGACCGCAGACAACCCCGGTGGCGTTCCGATCGAAGTGTTCGACGGCATCCGCAAGGCGCAGCTGGAGAACCGCTCGCAGCTGTACAAGGACATTCCGTCTGGTCCGTTCTATGGATTCAACCGACCGGGCGCGAAGGTCAACCAGGCGATGGTCGATGCATGGTGGGCGCAGGGCATGCTGGGTGGGCAGAAGAACACCTACGACTCGATCGCCGCGTTCTCGGCGACCGACTTCCGCGCTGACCTGCAGAAGTTCGATGTGCCGACCCTGGTGATCCACGGCGACGACGATCAGATCGTGCCGATCGACGTGGCGGGACGGATGTCGGCCAAGCTGATCAAGGGCGCCAGGCTGATCGTCTACCCGGGTGCGCCGCATGGTCTGACCGAGACCCACAAGGACAAGGTCAACCAGGACCTGCTGGCCTTCCTGCAGCAGAAGTAGCCACAAGGGCAGCCGTCAGGCAGCACGGAGAACCGCAGTAGAGCCACGCCATGCGTGGCTTCGCCGTGCATGAAGGCAACCGCATCCACGCATGGCGTGGATCTACTGGATCGACGCAGGGTGGAAAGCCCACCGGTAGAGCCACGCCATGCGTGGCTTTGCTGTGCATGAGAGCAACCGCATCCACGCATGGCGTGGATCTACTGGATTGACGCAGGGTGGACCGCCCGCCGGTAGAGCCACGCCATGCGTGGCTTTGCCGTGCATGAGAGCAACCGCATCCACGCATGGCGTGGATCTACTGGATTGACGCAGGGTGGAAAGCCCGCCGGCAGAGCCACGCCATGCGTGGCTTTGCCGTGCATGAAAGCAACCGCATCCACGCATGGCGTGGATCTACTGGATCGACACAGGGTGGAAAGCCCGCCGGTAGAGCCACGCCATGCGTGGCTTTGCCGTGTATGAGAGCAACCGCATCCACGCATGGCGTGGATCTACTGGATCGAGGTTGGCTGGTTCAGGCCCTGCAGCTTGTGCGGGTTGCGCTGCACCAGGATCTGCACGATCTGCTCGCCGTTGGTATCGAAGGCCATTGCCGATTCCAGCACCTCGTCGAAGTAACGCAGCAGCCCCAGTCGTCCATTGATCATGCTCGGCACCATGCGCAGCTGGTCCTTGCGCCGCAGGTGCGGGGCGTACAGCAGCTGTGCGATGCGTGCGCCGCCGACCATCGGTTTCGGGAAGCTGGTGACGATGCCGCCGCCATCGCCGATCAGCACGGCCGATTCGGCCATCAGGGCTTTCATCGTCCTGAAGTCGCCATTGGCGATGGCCTCTGCGAAACGCCGCATCAGTTTCTGGTGCACGTCCTGCGGCACGTTGTAGCGCGGTCGCTCCTGCCGCAGCTGCAGGCGTGCGCGGTGCACGATCTGCCGGCAGGCGGCTTCGGTCTTGTCCAGCGTGCGTGCCACCACGTCGTAATCCTGGTCGAACACATCGTGCAGCAGGAACGCGGCACGCGCGTCCGGGGCCAGCCGCTCCAGCACGTTGAGGAAGGCCACCGACAGATCACTGGCCGTTTCCAGCATGTACTCGGGTGTGCCGGTGTCTTCGGTGAGCAGCGGCTCGGGCAGCCACATGCCGACATAGTGCTCGCGCGTGCGCCGGGCCAGGCGCAGGCCATCGATGGCGCGGCGGGTGGTGGTGGCCACCAGCCAGGCTTCGGCGTTCTCGATGTCCTGCTGGTTGGCGCCATGCCAGCGCAGCCAGACATCCTGCACCACGTCCTCGGCCTCGTGCGAGGAGCCGAGCATGCGGTAGGCCASGCCSARCAGGCGCGGGCGTAGTCGGGTGAACAGTGCGGTGGGGTCGTCCATGCCAGCAGAGACGGGACAGCTCCGCCGATTGTGACACCGGCGGACCTGTGGGAGTGGCGGGTACTGCCCCGGACCGGTGGCGGTCAGCGTGGTGGCAGTACCGCCGGCTTGCCGATGTCCTTGATCAGGAACACGACGAATGTCGCCGGTTCGGTCTGGCTGGCATTGCGGCCGACGGTATGCAGATCGTCCGGGCCCTCATGGAAGGCCTCCCCCGGGCCGAGGGTGACCTCGCGGCCACCGGCCACGCCCATCACGATGCGGCCCTGCAGCACATAGACGAAGCCGTGGGCGTCGTGCCGGTGCACGGGATCGGCGCCGCCGGGTGGGTACTGCACCGTCAGGATCAGTGCTTCCTTGCCCGGCTGTTCCGGCAACGGACGGGTCATGACCTCGCGCACGATGGGCTCGGGCGCGGTGGCCGGCGGTGTGGCGGCGATGCTGGTCAACGGCAGCAGGGCCAGCAGCGCCAGGGAACGGAGAGAACGCATGGCAGGTCTCCAGCAGGAAAGTGTGCAGTCGACGCTCAGGCCAGACCGGCCTTGTCCAGGCCAAAGGCCTGGTCCAGGCCAAAGGCCTGGTCCAGCGAGCCGGGTTGCGTACGGAAGGCGACGTTGGCGCGGTTCCAGGCATTGATCGCCATCACCGCGTAGGTCAGGTCGACGATTTCCTGTTCGGACAGCTGACTACGCACGCGCTCATACACGTCGTCCGCAACCCCCTGCGCTGGGAGGTGGGTAAGTGTGTCGGTCCACGCCAGGCAGGCCCGTTCGCGCGCACTGAACAGGTTCGATTCGCGCCACGCCGCGACATGGTGCAGGCGCAGTGCGCGCTCGCCACGGATCGTCGCTTCCTTCACGTGCATGTCCAGGCAGAACCCGCAGCCGTTGAGCTGCGAGGCGCGGATGTTGACCAGGTCGATGATGGCCGCTTCGATCGAGCTGTTGTGCACGGCGTGGGAGAAGGTGCCGAGCTTCCTGAAGAGTTCGGGCGACTGTGCGGCGTAGTCCAGGCGTTGGCTCATGACGGTGTTCCGATGGGAGTTGAGGGACGCAGCGAGGCTAGGCCCGCTGCACGCGGGGCGGTAGGCGAGGGCAGGGCTGCACGGTGTTGCACGAAAAACACCAATGGCCTGTCACAGCGGCGGATGCTCGCCCGTCTGCCGGGCATGGACACCTCATCCGCCCCGAACCGCGCAGCAGCCTGCCCCGCCAGTGAGCGGGTCTGGCAGGCCTTCCTTGCCGCATTGCACGAACTGCCACCGGACATGCGGGCCGTGCTGTTGCTGCATGACGTGCTGGGCGCGGGCTTTGAAGACATCGCGCCGCTGCTGGGGCTGGAGCTGCCGGCATGCCGCCAGCGACTGGCCCGTGCACGCGCCCACCTGCTTGCCCGACGCGACTTCCAGGAGCCCGGAACACCATGAATGTCATGCCGCAGTTCTGCCTGGCCAGCGACGGCCGCGATTCCCTCACGGCGTCCTTTTCCGCCAGCTATGCCGGGGTCCTGGCATTCATCGCGGTAGCCGCCGAGGGCAGCTTCGCCCGCGCCGGTGATCGCCTCGGCATCGGTCGGTCGGCCGTCAGCCGCAGCGTGCAGAAGCTGGAGGGACAACTGGGCGTGCGCCTGTTCCTGCGCACCACGCGCTCGACAACACTCACCCGCGAAGGCGAGCTGTTCCTGGAGGGCTGCAGCCCGGGCGTTGCCAGCATCCTGCAGGCGCTGGACGAAATGCGCGACCTGCGCGAGGGACCACCGCGCGGGCATCTGCGGATCAGTGCGACCCATGGCTTCGGACGACGGGTGATCGCGCCGCTGCTGTCTGCGTTCCGCGCGGAGTATCCAGAGGTCTCTGTGGAGCTGCTGCTGGACGAGCAGGCACCGGACCTGGCCGCCGATCGCATCGATGTAGCGTTCCGCGATGGCGTGCTGGAAGACAGCCAGGTGATCGCCAAGCAGCTGGTGCCGATGCAGCTGGTGGTCTGTGCGTCGCCCGCGTATGTGCAGGCACATGGCCTGGCAGACACCATCGAAGCGTTGTCCAGCCATGCCTGCATCGGTCGACGCCTGCCTGGTGGGCGCCTGCAGCGCTGGGACTTCCGTGTGGACGGCCAGGACGTGAATCTGCAGCCGCCGGCGGAGGTGGTGTTCAATGACGCCGATCTTGTCCTGCAGGCCGTGATCGACGGGCTTGGGGTCGCCCAGTTGCCCAGCTACCAGGTAAGTGATGCGCTGCGCTCAGGCGCTGCAGTGACCTGCCTGGACCGCTACGCGCCTCACGATCGTGGCCACTACCTGTGCTATCTCAGCCGACGCCAGCTGCCCAAGCGGATCCGCGCGTTCATCGATTTCAGCACCCAGCGCATACGCGCGCTGGATCTGGATGTGTTCTCGCACTGGGAAGCGCGGCAGCAGGCGGCAGCGCAGCGCGATTCGGCCCCGRCATGGGCATGACCGCATTGGTGCCGATGCGGCAACAGTGCGTGGCCCGCTGCGGATCTACTGCGCCGGCCAATGCGTTCCTAGCATGCAGCCACATCCGAACTTTCCACGCTCCAGGAGACCTGTCATGAAGATCCTCGTCATCGGTGGCACCGGCCGCATCGGCAGCAAGGTGGTCGATCGCCTGCATGCGGCCGGCCATGAGGTCGTCGTCGCTGCACCCTCCACCGGTATCGATGTGCTGAGCGGCGAGGGCCTGGCCGCTGCGATGGCGGGCACCGAGGTAGTGGTCGACCTGGCCAACTCGCCCTCGTTCGAAGATGCGGCGGTGCTGTCGTTCTTCGTGACGGCCGGCCACAACATCCTGGCGGCCGCGGCGCAGGCAGGCGTACGCCATCATGTCGCGCTGTCGGTGGTGGGTACCGACAAGCTGGCGGCCAGCGGCTATTTCCGGGGCAAGATCGCCCAGGAACGCCTGATCCGCGATTCGGGCCTGGCGTACACGATCATCCACTCGACACAGTTCTTCGAGTTCCTGCCGGGCATCCTCCAGGCAGCCGGTGACGGCCAGACCCTGCAGCTGCCGACCGCCGCAGTGCAGCCGATCGCCGCCGAGGATGTAGCCGATGCGGTTGCGCGCATCGCGCTGCAGGCACCAGCCAATGGCGTGGTGGAGATCGCCGGCCCGGAACGCGAATCGATGGCGGTGCTGGCGCAGCGCTTCCTGCAGGCAACCGGTGACGCGCGTGAAGTGGTTGGCGATGCCCAGGCGCGCTACTTCGGTGCGCAGCTGCAGCAGGACACGCTGGTGCCGGTGGGCCAGGCATGGCTCGGCACGATCAGCTTCGAGCGCTGGTTGCAGCAGTCCGGGCTGGCACAGGGCCAGCCGGCCTGATCGGCGGTGGACGCTGACAGCAGGAACCTGCGATGACCGGGCTGAAACCACCTCCGCACACGGTGCTCGACAAGTACCACGGTGATGAGGTGCGCCCGCTGTATACCGGACGGGTGCGGGTCAGCGGTGGCGTGGCACAGCATGGCCGCGCGTCGGGCGTGGTGCGGTCCGATGACGGTGCGCTGTCAGTGGACCTGCGGTTGCCTGCTGAGCTGGGTGGACCCGGTGGCGGTACCAATCCCGAGCAGTTGCTGGCGGCGGGCTACGCCGGCTGCTTCCACGGTGCGATGGTGCTGGTGGCTGCGCGTGCGGGAATGGAACTGGTCGAGCCGAGCATCGAGGTAGCGGTGACGTTCGCGCGAGATCCCGTGGACGGCCTGTACCTGCTGTCGGCCGAGATCGTGGTGTGCCTGCCTGGCATGGACCCGATACGTGCAGCCGAACTGGTGCGCAACACCGAGCGGGTCTGTCCGTACGCGAAGATGTTCCATCGGGGCATCAGCCACGTGGTGCGGGTAGCGGTGGACTAGACATGCGGTGCGGATGATCGGGCAGGTCATTGCCAGGATTCAGATGCGGTGAAGACACCGCGTCGCCCGCGTGAGTGGGTGGGGCGCCGTTGGGCAGCATGATCACCGCATCAATCGATGCTCACCCGCGAACCACACCCGGTCGGCCAGTCTGGGCTCGCAGGCAACGGATTCCACTGTTGCCCTTTTTCCCCCAGAGGAGACTACACATGAGCACCCAGTCCACCATCGAGCATCGCCTCAACGACCTGATCGAGATCGCACGTGATGGCAAGTCCTTCTACGAGGAAGCCGCAACCAAGGTGAAGGATGCCGAGCTGTCGGCATTGTTCGTCCGCATCGCCGGCGTGAAGGGCCGCATCGTGTCCTCGCTGAGCAGTTCGGTGGCCGCTACCGGCGGCAAGCCGGCCGAGCACGGCACCATGGTCGGTTCCATGCAGCAGTTCTACGGCAAGGTGCGCGCGGCCTTCGGTGACACCAACTACGGTTACGTGGCCGAACTTGAAGAGTCCGAGGATCGCCTGCTTGGCGCGTTCAAGGATGTGCTGAAGGACAACGACCTGCCGCCGGCGGTGCGCCAGGAAGTGACCCAGTGGCTGCCGGAAGTGCAGGAATGCCACTCGGTGATGCGCGATCGCAAGCATGCGATGAAGGCTGCCTGATCGCATCCGGCGATCGTCCCCCACATCGCCGCGACCAGGGCAGCCCAGTGCTGCCCTGGTCGTTTCTACGTCTGCCATCTGCGATCAGGCGCGTGGCCTGAGCAGGGCAACGGCCAGGCTGGCAAGCGTCGCTGCTGCGGCGGCAGTCCACAGGGACGTGGCAAAGCCCTGGCTGTAGATCGCCCGCGCCAGATCAACCGGGGCTCCTCGGGTCAGTGCACCGGTGGCGATGGTGTCGGCCAGACGCATGACTTCATCTGCAGGAACGCGTGCTGAGAGTCCGGCGCGGATGCCGACGGTCAGGGCGCTGGAGAGGACCGTGAAGCCGAGCAGGATGCCGACGAAGCGCGTCGTCGCACTGATGCCCGAGGCCATGCCTGCGCGGTCGCGGGGCGCCGAACCGATGATCGCCTTGGATGTTTCGCCGTTGAGGATGCCACCGCCTGCGCCGATGATGACCATCGCCAGCAGCGCCACCGTCGGCTGGTTGTGCCATGCACCGATACCGGCCAGCGCATTGCCGGCGGCAGTGATGGACAGGCCGATGGCCAGCACCATCCCGCTCGACAATCGTCTGCCCAGGCGCCTGCCCACGCTGGGGAACAGCAGCATCGCCGCAGCGAACGGCAGCATGCCGGCGCCCGTGGCCAGCGCACTCAGGCCGACGCCGTTCTGCAGGTACTGCGGCAGCATCGAGGCCATCACCTGCGCACTGACCGCGTAGCCGATCATGGCGATCAGTGCACCGACAAAGCGCGGGCTGGCAAGCAGCCGCAGGTCGACCATCGGATGCCGACGCGTGAGCTCGATGCAGGTGAACAGCGCGGCCATCGCGATGCCCAGGCCCAGGCCGGCCAGGGCCACCGGCGATGTCCATCCCTGCGCGAGTCCTTCCACGAGGAAGAACACGATGCCGAAGATCGCCATGCTGAAGGTGATGATGCCGGGCGGATCGAGCGGGCGTACCAACGTGTCGGCAGTGTCGGGAACCCAGCGGATAGCACCATAGGCCAGGAAGGCGAGGAAGGGCAGGATCGCGATGAACACCGAGCGCCATCCCCACAGCGAGGACAACAGCCCACCGATAAGCGGCGAGAGCACCATCATCATGCCCATTGCCGTGCCCCAGAAGGCCCAGGCATCGTCGCGTTGCTTGCCCTCGTGGAATTCGTGGCCGATCACCGACAGTGATGGGGCCAGCAGGAAAGCGGCACCCACGCCCTGCAACGCTCGGGCCACATACAGCGCACTGGCCGTGGGGGCCAGCGCGCAGGTCAGCGATGAGAGGGCGAACAGTGCGATGCCGATCAGCAGCACGCGCCTGCGGCCATGACGATCGGCGATGGCACCGGCGGGCAGAAGCAGCGAGGTGAAGGTCAGGATGTAGCAGCTGATCACCCATTCGATGTCGGCGAAGTCAGCCTGCAGATCCCGCGCGATGGTCGGCAGGGCGACGGCCACGGCGTTGGTTTCCAGCACCGTCATCGTGCAGCCGAGCGAGGCGATGATCAGGATCCAGTTGGGCGGTCTGCGGCGGGGGAAGAGGGACACCGGGCACTCGGGTGGGGAAGGACGAAGGCCCATTCAAGCAACTTCGACTGTTTGTTTCATTGCCGGTGTTCTTCAAGTACGTTAGGCCAAAGCTAACGAGCCGGCACGCATGGACCGTCGACATCTGCAGTACTACGTCGCACTGGCCGAGGAGCTGCATTTCGGGCGCGCCGCGCTGCGCCTGGGCATCGCCACGCCGACGCTGAGCGTTCAGATCCAGCAGATCGAGCGTCGCCTGGGCACCCCCTTGTTCGACCGCAGTAGGCGCGAGGTCACGCTGACCTCTGCCGGTGCGATCTTCCTGGCCGAAGCACGCAACGTGCTGCGCCAGTTCGAGCAGGCAGAGGCCGTGGGCCGCCGCGCTGGTCGCGGGGAAATCGGCAGGATCGAGATCGGCTACGTAGGTTCGGCGGTCCATGCCGGCGCGCTGCAGGAGCAGTTGCAGCGGTTCCGCAGCGCATCGCCCGACGTGGAGCTGAAGGTCGGCGAATGGCCGATGGCCGACCTGCCGGACCTCCTGCTGGACGGTCGCATCGATGTGGTGTTCTGCCGGCTTCCGATGGAGGTGCCCGATGCGCTCGGTTCGCACATCCTGATCGAAGATCAGTTCTGCGTGGCGTTGCCGGCATCGCATGCGCTGGCCCACGCGGGGGTGCCGGTGCAGCCGGCGCTGCTGGCGAAGGAGGCGTTCATCATGCCGGAGCAGCCCGCCGGCACGCTGGAAGTCGCCCGCCGTGGCGGATTCGTGCCGGACATCCGCTCCCGTCCCGGTCATCTTGTCGCGGTGCTCGCGCAGGTCTCGGTGGGCGATGGCGCCGTGGCGATCGTGCCGTCGGTGCTGCAGCGGACGCTGCTGCTGCCAGGCGTGGTGTATCTGCCTATCGCCGGGCCGGTCATCGCCTCGACTATCGCTGCGCTATACCGTGAACAGGAAACATCGCCAGCGGTCCGCCGGCTCATCGAACAGGTGCGGCGTACCCCCTCCCGGCGCACCGACATGCTGCCCTTGCCCTGAGGCCCTGCCGGACGACGTTGCCGGGCTGCCCCGCAATGGCCTTGCTACACTGGCCGCACTCGATCTTCCACCGGATCATCAGATGAACGGGAACGGTCCGCAGACAGTCCGCTGAGCCGCAACAACGGTACGCACGTTGTTGCGGTGATCTTGTCCTGCGATTTCCACGCACTGGGTTGATCACCGCCGGATTCCCTCCTGAGCGGATGTTTCCCCATGTCTGATCGAAAAGCCCTTCGCTGGGCCCATTCCCTGCCGGGCGCCATCGCATTGATGGCTCCCTTCGACCTCCTGGCTTCGCTGGCCATGGATATCTACCTGCCGGTCGTATCGGCCATGCCGCAGGCACTCGGCACGTCGCCGGCCCTCATCCAGTTGACGCTGAGCCTGTACATGCTCGTGCTGGGGCTGGGCCAGCTGATCTTCGGCCCGCTGTCGGACCGGATCGGGCGACGGCCGGTGCTGCTGATGGGCGCGCTGTTGTTCACGCTGGCGTCGTTCGCGCTGGCCGCGTGCAGCGGTGGTGCGGCATTCCTTGCGTGGCGCGGCGTGCAGGCGATTGGGGCGTCGGCCGCACTGGTGGCCACCTTCGCCACGGTGCGCGACGTGTATGCCGACACGGCCGAGGGCGCCACGCTCTATGGCTTGTTTTCCTCGATGTTGGCGTTCGTGCCGGCGCTCGGTCCGATCCTCGGCGCATTGATCGCCTATACGCTGGGCTGGCGGGCCATTTTCATCGCACTGGGTGTGCTGGGACTGCTGGCGGGTGTACGCGCATGCCGCGGCTGGCAGGAGACACGGCCACCGCAGCATGTCCACGCATCGCCAGCCTTCGCRCGCATCCTCGGCAATGCCGGSTTCTGGGCTCATGCATTGGGATTCAGTGCGGCGATGGGCACGTTCTTCGTGTTTTTCTCGATCGCCCCGCGGGTGCTGATGGGGAGGGCCGGCTATTCGCCGATGGGCTTCAGCCTGGCCTTCGCGACGGTGGCGCTGGTGATGATCGTCACCTCGCGCTTCGCTTCCTGGTTCATCGGGCGATGGGGCATTGGCGGCAGCTTCCTGCGTGGGCTGATGGTGATGATCGGCGGCGCGCTGGTCATGGCGATGACGGCGATGCTGCCGCCATCCTTTGCCAGTGTCGTGTTGCCGATGTGGTTGGTGGCCATCGGCATCGTGATGGTGGCTGCGGTGGCGGCCAACGGTGCGCTGCGCGATTTTGCCGATGCCTCCGGCACGGCAGTGGCGCTGTACTACGCCGTGCAGAGCCTGATCGTGGCAACGCTTGGCACGCTGGCGACGCTGCTGCTGCCGGGCGATACGGTCTGGCCGCTGGTGGCCTTTGGGCTGCTGCTGCCGTCGTTGAGCCTGGGTGGCCTGGTGATGCTGCGACGGTAACTGCGCCCACGCCTCCACTTCCTATCCCGCACACGCGGGTAGGGTGATGCGGCCTGGAGTCACCAGGCCTATCAGGGAGTGATATCGATGCGAGCCATCAGGAAAGCGATCGTTGCTGCAGTGTTTGCACTCGCGTGTACCGGTTCGGTGGCGGTGGCCGGTCCRGTCCAGCCGTGCGACTTCCCGTGCTGGAAGGCCTACCAGGCCTGCGTTTCCGGCGGCGGTGATGCCATGGAGTGCCAGTTCGAATACGATCGCTGTGTCATGGACAGGTGTGGCGCCGTCTGAGGCCTGCATACCGTTCGCAATGGGGGGCCCGATCCAGGGGCCCCTTTTCACCTGGCCGCAGGCACGAAGTCCGCGGTCCTGATCGTCTGGAGCCGCAACATGGCCGTCAAACGTGTCGTCGCCAACATCGCCAGTGCCGATCCTGCGCAGGCGGCCGCATTCTACGGCGACATCCTCGGCATGGACATCGTGATGGACCACGGCTGGATCGTCACCTACGGTGGGCAGGGCACTGCGCTGGCACAGCTCAGCGTTGCCAGCGAAGGCGGATCGGGTACCCCGGTGCCGGATCTTTCGATCGAGGTGGATGATCTGGAYGAYGTRCTCGAACGCCTGCGACRSGCGGACATTGCGCTTGAATATGGCCCGGCCGAAGAGCCATGGGGTGTRCGYCGCTTCTACGTGCGYGACCCGTTCGGGCGCCTGYTGAACATCCTCGCCCACACCTAGCCAGCGCGCGCCAGCTCAGCGGCGCTTTCCACTGTGCTGGCAGTGCTGAGTGCTGATCGACGTCGGCCGCACCGCCGGTACGCGGCGCAGTGACCGCAGCATGTCAACGTTGTTGACCGCTGTCAGGTTTGTCGGGCATGTCCTGTTGCTGTTGCTGTTGCTGGCGGCTGCTGGCGTGCCGCGCATGGCCGCCCTCACGGCCGATCGCGGCCATGTGTTGGCGGTCCTGGCTGATCGCTTCACCGCCCTTCCGGCCCGCCACCCGGGCCTCGGCCGGGCTGAACTGGTGCGCATTGCCGGATGCGTGGGCAGCACGTCCCCCTTTGGCCGCGATCGCGCGCTGTTTGTCTTCGTCCATCGAGGCAAAGCCACGATTGCTGTTGCCATTGCGTAAGTTGGTCATTACCGGTCTCCGGTGTGAACATGGGTCGCTGCCATCAGTGACGGTCCCATGTTGCACAGTGCAGGCTAAAGACAGGTCGAAGTGGGCTGTACGAGGCTCACATGGCCTGCGCACGCGTTTGACGACCGGTTACCGTGCAGGAAGCGCCGGGCTCTGCAACCGGTCGTCACGGCAGCCACCCGTGGCGCCCTGGCAAGGGAGAGTCCGAGCGGTTGGCCGGAGGTGGATGGCATGCACAATGTCATCGTCTGCTATCGCCGACGCCATCGTGCATGCCTAGAATCAAGCCATCCCGGTAGGTCCCGGGCGCTGTCGAGTGAATGGATTCAATGAAGATTCTGTTGACCGGAAGTTCCGGGCGGATAGGGCGGGCGATCTTCGGCGCGCTGGCCGCTGCCAATGAGGTGGTGGGGCTGGATCGCAGTCCGTTCGCCACCACGCGCGTCATTGCCGATGTCACCGATCGCCGGGCGCTGGAACGTGCCGTGCAGGGGGTCGACGCGGTGATCCATACCGCGGCCCTGCACGCCCCGCACGTGGGCCTGGTGCCTGACGCGGTGTTCCAGCAGATCAACGTGGAGGCCACCGCGAACCTGCTGCAACTGGCGCGCGAGGCCGGCGTGCAGCGCTTCGTGCTGACCAGTACCACGGCGTTGTACGGCCATGCCGTGGTGTCCGGCGGCTGCCGTTGGATCGACGAGGACACCGAGCCGCTGCCGCGCACGATCTACCACCGCACCAAGCTGCAGGCCGAAGCGTTGGCCGAAGCGGCGGCCAGCGCAACGTTCACCGTGCGCGTGCTGCGGATGGCACGTTGCTTCCCCGAGCCGCCTGACCGCATGGCGATGTTCCGCCTGCACCGTGGTATCGACGCGCGCGACGTGGCCAGCGCGCATGCCGCGCTGCTGCACGATGAAGGCGCGGCCTTCCAGCGTTACCTCGCCTGTGCGCCGACGCCCTTCCGGCGCGAGGACTGCCTGCAGCTGGCCGCCGATCCGCGCCAGGTGCTGGCGCGCCGCGCACCGCAGCTGCTGGCCGAGTTCGAGCGCCGTGGCTGGCCACTGCCGCTCAGCATCGATCGGGTCTATGACAGCAGCCGGATGCGTGCAGCGCTGGGCTGGCAGCCACGTTTCGGTCCGGAGGACGTGCTGCAGCAGTACGCCGCGGGCAGCATCGAGGTCCTGCCCCGTGCGGAGTGGATCCGCGACCGCGTCGCCGAATAGCACAGGCGAGCAGCACAGGCCTGGGTCGACGGCCGCAGCTGAGCGGGTTCAGGTTTTGTGCGTGCGGCGAGCCTCAACCTCGCCCGGCCATGGCCGCTAACCCGGTGCGCGCCTTCCCGCGCCGGGTTCCGATCCGGCGGGCAGGCGGCCCGCGCGACGGATCGCGCATCTGCGCGGTGCCCTGGTGGCACCGGTCGACCTGAACTGCCTGCGGATCCTCCCATGTCTTCTTCCCGTTCCGTCGCTGCCCGTCGCCCCGGCAGCATCGCCCACAAGCTGATGCTGGGC